>DASVLY010000220.1:0-18169 GCA_036384635.1 Noviherbaspirillum sp.
GCCGTTATATTGTGCTCCTGTGCTCGTCTCCGAGAACGGCTGCGATGCGATCTGAAAGCCGCCAAACATGAAGTTGCCGGCACCGTCACGACTGTTCGCCAACCCCATCAACTCGTCAAAACGGCCGCGCAATTCGGCCGACAGGAATTTGCGCTGCGAATCGTCCATCGCACCGTTACCTGCATTCACCACCAGCGTCTTCACATCCTGCAGCAGCGAAGTCGCGCTCTGCAGCACGCTTTCCTGCTGTGACAAAAGGTTCTTTGCATTGCTGCGATTAGTGGAAAACTGGTCGTTGAGCGACATCGTCTGAGTCAGTCCCAGAATATTTGCCGATGCAACCGGATCGTCGGCCGGCGTCAGCACACGACGCTGAGTCGAAAGCTGCTGCTGGGTTTTTATCAGTCTGTTTTGCAGATCACTGATTTTCTTAGAACCCAAGTCGAAGATCATATTTGTGCTGATGCGCATGATCAGATGCTCCCTATCGGCCCGACAAAATCAAATTCATGTTGCTGGAATACTTCGTCCGGTTAATGGTTTCCTAACTGGACCAGCACGTCGAACATTTCCTTCACGGCCTGCATCACCTTGCCTGCCGCAACATAAGCCTGCTGGTAGCGCAGCATGTTCGCGCCTTCTTCATCCAGGTTGACTCCGGAATTCGATTCCTGCGCCTGTTGCAACTGGGTAACCAGATTGCCTTGTGCAGTCTTGCCGATTTCCAGTTCATGGGTCTTGTTCCCGATTTCGCTGACCAGTGACGACAGCGCGCCCTGATAGTTGGAGGTGCCGTTGACCAGGGTATTGGTGGTTTGCAGTTTCTCCAGCAACTGACTATTTTTGTTGTCACCCGGGGCACCGTTATTGTTGATAACGCTGAATGTGTCGCCGTCGGCCGGGGCGCCGCTTATCTGTACGCTGATGCCGCCTACATCGGCAGGAGGGCCGGCCAGGCTCGCGCCGAAGGTAAGCGTCGCACCGGGAGTGTATGGGACCGCCGTGCCTGCGGTATAGATGGTCGAAGTGCCGTTGCTCAACGTGACCTTGACATCGAATGGAAAACCGGCACCCGGAAATCCGGCGGCAGCATTCAAAGTACCCGTTGCCGGGACCGTTGCGGGAACATTCGCGACGTAAGTCATTGTCACCGGCACCATCGCTGCGGCATAGTTTTTATCGACCCAGTAATCGCTGATGTCACCCGTTCCCTTATTGGAGTTCGGAACCGACTTAATGACCGGCGCGGCGGTGGCGATATTGTTCGGGTCCGTTACGAGGACCTTGAATCCCGATGCCGCATTGACGGTCGGTTTGACGACGAAATAGTCTCCCGCAGCCATGGCACCCGACGCCAGGTTGATGGTGACGCCATCGATCGTGATCGGGGTCCCGGGAAAAGCCGGCTGCGCGAAGGATGCACTGTCGGACAGCCGGGTGACCGTGTAATTGGCGCCGTCGAAACTCACCTTGTAATCGCTGGCCTTCAGTTGCGATACGTCGACGATGCTGGCGTTGAGGGCTGCATTGCCGGTGTTCAGGGAGCTGCTCTGGACCACGGGCGACGCCATGCTGAAGAAATTGGTGCCCATTGCACCCGTCTTGTCCTTGCCCAGCTTGTGCTGATCATTAAAAGTGGTAGCCAGCCCGATCGCAATGCGGCCGAATTCATTCTGCGCATTGGTCAGCGTGGTAGAGCGAAAGTCGAACAGTCCGCCCAGCTTGCCGCCCTGCAGGCTATTTTCTGAGAGACGGATCGTGCCGTTATTGGTGACCAGGCCGACTTCGGTTTCGCTGATATCGGTTGGCGAGGTCGTGGCTGCCAGTTGACTCACCACCGAGCCGACCACCATGGGCTGGCCATTGCCGATGAAAACGCCGTAGTTGTTGCCGTCCTTGGTCACCGTTACCTTGGTCAGCTGGCTCAGCTGGTCTACCAGGTAATCGCGCTGATCGAGCAAGTCGTTGGGCAGCTGGCCGCCGCCGCTTTGCGCTTTGCCGATCGCAGTATTCAGATCGGCGATCTGGTTCGCGTATGAGTTGATTGCAGTGATGGTGGTTGATATCTCGCTGTTGACAGCAACGCGCAGATCGCGCAATTGCCCGTCCATACTCTGGAAACGCCCAGCCAACGATTGTGCCGCCCCCAACACCGCCCCGCCTGAGCCCGGATCGAAGGACAAGTTGTGCACACTCTTAAAAAAATCCTGCAAAACCGGCGACAAGCCCGAGTCCGGATCGGCCAGCATGTTGTTGATGCGGGAAGCTTGCGTGTAATGGCTTTCGAGCTGCCCCTGATTGGTCTGCACCGTTCTCAGCTGCGTGCCCAGATATTCGTTGTAGACACGCCGGACCGACACGATCTCGGTGCCCTTGCCGATGAATCCGCCACCCTCGTCCTGTCCGCCGACCGCGGCCTGCAGCAGCACTTGGCGGTTGAAGCCCGGAGTTTGCGCATTTGCGATGTTATGCGCGGTGACGGCGAGTCCCTGCTGTGCTGCAGAAAGGGCACTGTTGGCGGTGCTGAGAATATTAGCCATGATATTTCTTCCTCGGTAACGCTATACCTCGATGCCTACGTGAACGGCAGCCGGTCGGAAAACTTGAGGCGAATGCCACCTTCTTTTTTCCATCCGGCCCGTGTTCGTCAGGAATTATCAACTCGATAAGTTTTGCGTAATGATGTTGGTCAGCTTGGCGGCATAATTCGGGTCCGTGGCGTACCCGGCGCGCTGCAAGCCCTGCGCGAAACCGGCCACATCGGTGGCATTGGCCAGCACGCTTTGATAGCGCGGGTTGGAACGCAAGAGATTCGCGTAATCGCGGAAGGAATCGGCATACGAGTCGTAGGCCCGGAATTTCTCGACGCGCTTTTGCGGCACGCCATTCACGTATTCGGTAGTGACGGCTTCCACCACCCTGCCCTTCCAGCCGTTACCTGCCTTGATACCAAACAGGTTGTGGCTGGTGCTGCCGTCCGCCGCCAGAATCTCCTTTTTGCCCCAGCCGCTTTCCAACGCAGCTTGCGCGAGCATGAATTTGGCCGGAATGCCAGTGCTGCGGCTAGCCTCTTCGGCATGTCCGGCCAAGCGTTCCTGGAATGCCTGCACATGCGGCGGTTGCGTGGTATTCGTTGCGCTCGTTGCCTTCGCCCTGAAGCTGTCGGCAGCCCCACCGGGCGCGAGGTCCGGCGCCTGCCAGAGGTTGTACTGGTTTGCCTGTTCACCGGACGCCTTGTTGACTGCCGCTCCGTCCGTTGCCGCTGCCTGTGCCCCCATGGCGGTCGACAGTTGACGCACCAGCATGTCGGCCAGCCCGAGGCCGCGCTTGGAAAGGTTCTGACTCAGTTGCTGGTCGAGCATCGAGGTGTACATGCGGCTTTGCTCGCTGTCGAACATGCCGTCCTGCGGCGATGCCTCGCGCATGCTCTTCATCAGCATGTTCATGAACAGCGCCTCGAACTGCTTGGCAGCCGTCTTCAGGGCTTCCGGCGACTTCTCGCGCGCAGACTGGCGCAGCGAATCCAGGCCTTTCGCATCGAAGGCGAGGTTGTCGGCGGAATTGATGCGGTTAGCCATAGAGGGTGTGATGGGCTATTCAGATCACTTCAAGTTCGGCGCGCAGGGAACCGGCAGCTTTCATCGCCTGCAAAATCGCGAGCAAATCCTGCGGCGTAGCACCGATCGCGTTGAGCGCCTTGACCACGTCGGCCAGCGACGTACCGCCCTTGAGCAGCAGGACCTGGCCCGGTTCCTTCTTGATTTCGATTTGCGAAGTTTGCGTCGCTACAGTCTGGCCGCCGGACAGCGCCGATGGTTGGCTGATCACCGGTTCGGTATTGATCACCACTTGCAGATTGCCATGCGAGACTGCGCAACTGTCGAGCGTGACCGCCTGGTTCATCACCACCGATCCGGTCCTGGCGTTCAGGATCACTTTGGCAGCCATCTGCGCCGGGGTCACGGACATGCTTTCCAGCTCGCCCAGAAAAGATACGCGATCATCGCTGCCCAGAGGCGCGTGCACACGGATCACACGCCCATCCTGGGCCGATGCGGTATTCGCACCGAAGCGCTTATTGATGGCATCGACCACCCGGCTGGCGGTCGAAAAATCGCTGTCGTTCAACTCCAGGTACACCGCCTCGCCCTGGCCAAGCGATGTTGGCACCGCGCGTTCCACGGTTGCACCCGCAGAAATGCGGCCCACGCTCAGATGATTGATTTGCGCCTTGCTGCCGTTGGCGGATGCGCCCACGCCACCCACCACCACACTGCCTTGCGCAATGCCGTAAACCTGCCCATCCGCGCCTTTTAACGGCGTCATCAAGAGCGTACCGCCGCGCAGGCTTTTCGCATTGCCCATTGAGGAAACCGTCACATCCAGCGTCTGCCCCGGTTGCGCAAACGGCGGCAATGATGCGGTAACCACCACCGCAGCAACATTCTTCAACTGCAGGCTGACACCCGCCGGCAGATTCACACCCAGATTCTGCAGCATGCTAACCACGCTCTGCACCGTAAACGGCGTCTGTGTGGTCTGGTCGCCGCTGCCATCCAGGCCGACCACCAGTCCGTAGCCGATCAACTGGTTCTGCCGCACGCCCTGAATGCTGGCGAGGTCTTTGATGCGTTCCGCATGGACTGCGCCTGCTGATGCCATGCATAACGCAAGCAGAGCCGAGTAAATAAATTTTCCGAATAGGCCCCGCGCAGGCATGCTGATCTTCATAGCGGCGCCAGACTCAGGAAGAAGCGCGCAAGCTGCGACATGAATTCTGCTCCGTCAATACGGCTGTTGGTACGGTATTCGATACGGGCATCGGCCACCTGAGTGGAGGAGACGACGTTGCCGGCACCCACCGTCTGCGGACTCACCACGCCGGAGAAACGGACATATTCGGTGCCTTTGTCAAACGCCACCTGCTTTTCCCCCGCCACCAGCAAATTGCCGTTCGGGAGGACCTCGGTAACGGTCACCGTGATAGTGCCAGCGAAAGTATTGCTACTGGCCTGCGCGCCCTTCTCCTCGAATTTGTTGGCGGTGGAACCGGCCACGCCAATCTGGGCGACGGTGGAATCCGGCACACCGAACAGTTTGGTCAGGCCGGAGTTGATACTGCCGGTCTTGCTATTGGATGCCTGCGCGTTCTTGGCGGCACTGGTGTTCTCGTTGATCGTGATGGTAATAACATCGCCCACCATACGCGCGCGGCGGTCTTCGAACATCGGGCGATACGCCGCCGCCTGGAAGATCGCGCCGTTGGCGACCGGCACCGCCGCGCTCGGTTGCGGCCTCTTCGTCAGTGGCTGCTCGATGATGGACCCCGGCACCGTGCCGCAGGCGGCGAGATTTGCCGCCAGCACGGTGCCGATCAGCAGATGAGAAGACGGTTTCATGGCAGTCGTTCAATTCATTGCAAGGACATCGTCCTTATAGCTGCGTCAACCGCTGCAGCATCTGGTCGGAAGTCGAAATGGCCTTGCTATTGATTTCATAAGCGCGCTGGGTCTGGATCATGTTGACCATTTCCTCGACCACGTTCACGTTCGACGTCTCGGCATAACCCTGCAGCAGCAGGCCTGACCCGTTGGTGCCGGGCGTAGTGGTACTGGGTGTGCCGGAAGCAGCGGTTTCCACATACAGGTTCTCGCCCTTGCTTTCCAGCCCGGCGGGGTTGAGGAAAGTCGCCAGTTGCAGCGCTCCCACCTGGGTTGGCGTAGCCGAACCTTGCTGCGTGACCGACACCGTGCCATCGCGCGCAATGGTAACGCTGGTCGCATTAGCCGGAATGGTGATTGCCGGCTGCACCACGAAACCGCTGGAAGTCACCAACTGCCCCTGGCTGTCGAGCTGGAACGAACCATCGCGCGTGTAAGCGGTTGAGCCATCCGGCAGCAGCACCTGAAAGAAGCCCTGCCCTTGGATCGCGACATCCTTGTCGTTGCTGGTTTGCTGCAGGTTCCCCTGCGTGAAAATCCGCTCGGTAGCGACCGGACGTACGCCGGTGCCGATCTGCAAGCCGGACGGCAGCTGCGTCTGCTGCGAAGACTGCGCGCCCGGCTGGCGCAGAGTCTGATACAGCAGATCCTCGAATACCGCGCGCGAGCGCTTGAAGCCGTTGGTGTTGACGTTGGCCAGGTTGTTGGAGATAACGTCCATCTGCGTCTGCTGCGCTTCCATGCCGGTTTTAGAAATCCATAGCGAACGAATCATGTTATCTCCCTGGGCCTTGTTTCGTACTGCGTCAAAAATATGCCTTCACAGCTCCCTCCGCCCTTGCAAGAGGAGGGAGTCATCTTCAGATCAGCTCACATTGAGGAGCTCGTTGGCTTTCGTCTCGTTGCTTTCCGCATTTTTCAGGACATTCATATGCAGCTCGAACTGACGCGCCAGGCTGATCATGCTCACCATCGAATCAACCACGTTGACGTTGCTGCCTTCAAGCGCGCCGCCAATCAGCGTCACGCCGGCATCGGCGTCCGCCGGATTCCCGTCCTTCGTGCTGAACAAGCCGTCGTCGCCGCGCACCAGCGATTCAGTAGGCGGATTGACCAGCTTGATCCGCCCCAAGGTGATAGGCGCGCCTGGTGTCGCGCCTTGGTTCACCGTCGAAATCGTGCCGTCCTTGGCTATCGTCACTACCACATCGGGCGGAATCGTGATCGGCCCGCCATCACCCAACACATTCAGGCCGTCTTGCGTCTGCAGCACGCCGTTTTCATTGACCTTCAGACTGCCGTGGCGGGTGTAACCTTCGGAGCCATCCGTGCGTTCCACCGAGATCCAGCCATCGCCTTGAATGGCTACGTCGAGGTCACGTCCGGTTTGCTGGATAGCGCCGGCACGGAAATCGGAGCCGACCGTCGCATCCACCACGAAGGTCCGCGTCGGCAAGCCATCGCCGACCACCGGCACCGCGCGAAACGAATCGAGTTGCGCGCGAAAGCCGGTCGTGGTCGCATTCGCCAGATTGTGCGAAGTCGTCGCCTGCTGCTCCATGATGTGCTTGGCGCCGCTCATCGCGGTGTAGATCAGACGGTCCATCCCGTTCCTCCTGTAAGCATGCGCCCTGTCCGGCAAAACCGGCGGGCGCTGTCATCGTGCTTTCCTTACTTCAGTTCATTTACCGCAGGTTCACCAGCGTCTGCATGATCGAGTCTTCGGTCTTGATCGTCTGCGCGTTGGCCTGGTAGATCCGCTGTGCGGTAATCATTGCCACCAGCTCGGCGGTCAGGTCGACATTCGACTCTTCCACTGCGGACGATTGCACCGCTCCGAGGCCGCTGCTGCCGGCTGTGGCGACCACCGGCGGGCCGGAAACTGCGGTTTCGACCCAGGCGTTATCGCCCTGCGCAAGCAATCCGTTAGGATTCGCAAAACGCGCCAGCGCCACCTGTCCCAGCACATCGGTCTGGCCGTTGGTGTAGCTGCCGATAATCTGGCCGTCGGGGGACATGTTGAAGGAAACCAGGTTGCCTGCGGTATAGCCATCCTGCGTCTGGTCGCGCACGCCGAAATCCAGCGCGTACTGCGTAGTACCCGAAAAATTGATATCCACAGTCTGCGGCGTGGTGGCGCCGTTGGTGAGATTAAGCGTGGCGGTAACAGGCGGGATTGCGGCCATCGGCAGGCCACCCGTGCTGAACGGGATCTTGATGCCATTATTCGCGCCAAAACCAGCAACCGGGGCATTCGCGGCTGCCAGCGTAGCTGGTGGCCCCGACAGATCTGCAAGGTTCACCGGCGTGCCGTCGACAGTCGCATACACATCCCAAAAATTGCCCGTCGGGGGCACAGGCGCGGGCACAGTCGGCCCGCGGTTCACGTAAAACGTCGACAGCACATGAGAATTGCCCAGACTGTCGTACACGCCCACCGAGGTCTGGTTGTTGTAAGTGGTCGGATCAGCGGGGTCGAAGGCCGCCGCAATTATAGCCTTGCCCGAATCCAGGTTCAGATTTACATCGTATTTGGTGGTTGCCTTCGGCGCGAGGGCGGTGTTGCTGATGACCAGCGGCGCCGGCGCGCCGTTTGACACGACGCCATTCACAGCCGGATAGCCAGTCAACACCGCGCCGCTCGCATTCTCGATCTGCCCGAGCTTGTTCAACTGAAACTGGCCGTTGCGCGTATATGTAATCCCCCCCGTACCGCCGGCCTCCTTCATGACGAAAAACCCATCGCCGTTGATCGCGATGTCGAGCGGATTATTGGTGCCGGTAATATTCGCCTGTGTGAATTGCTGCGAGACCCGCGCCAGCTTGGTGCCGATACCGATCGGTGAAGCGCCGCTGCCGATCAGGGAGCTGGCATACACATCCGCGAACTGCGCCTGCGATTTCTTGAAGCCGACGGTGCCCGCGTTGGCAACGTTATTGCCGATCGTTTCCATGGTTTTCGATGCCGCATTCAAACCACTCAAGCCTTGCTGGAAAGCCATGTTGTTCTCCCTTGGTAACTTGAATCAAAGAATTTGGCGCACGTCCGCCAACTCGACGGGTCCCATGCTGCCGACATTGAGCTTGACGCCCTTGGCGTTAGTAACAACGGAATCGACCAGGCCGAACTGCAATCCGGTCGCCGACACTTTCGCTCCGCCCTGGCTGGCGGCAATTTCAAACTTGTAATGACCGTCGGCCAGTGTGCTGCCGTCGTCGGCCTTGCCATCCCAAGCCAGCGGATGCGAGCCGGTTTCCAGCGCTCCGGCTTGCATGGTACGCACCACCTTGCCCGAGGAATCGCGTATTGTCACGCTGACCTTGTCGGCCGCCCCGTTCAGATCCACCCCCAGGAGCGCGTTGCCCTTTGTCAGATCGATGCCCGAGCCGGGTGTCAATACACCATGATTGATCATGCTCGCCGCCTGCAGCGTCTGATTGGTCTGATAGGTGCTTGCCATCGCGGTCAGCGCATCGTTGAGCTTGTTGATACCGGTAACAGTCGACAATTGCGCAAACTGGCTGGTCACTTGCGCGTTATCGAGCGGGTTCATCGGGTCTTGGCTTTTCATTTGCGTTACCAGAAGCGTCAGGAAGCGGTCCTGCGTTTCTTCGACATCCGTTTTTCCGGCTGCGCTCTTCTTTTTCGGATTCATCTTGTCCAGCAGAGCACTGGAAATACCCGAATCCTGTATTGTGTTAGCCATCTTCCCCTCCTTTCATTACTGACCGAGGGTCAGTGTCTTCAACAGCATGTTCTTGGCCGTGTTCATCGTTTCCACATTGCTTTGATAGGAGCGCGATGCGGAAATCATGTTGACCATTTCCTCGACCACGTTCACGTTGGGCATGCTCACGTAACCATTTTCATCCGCCTGCGGATGCTTCGGGTCATACACTTTTTTCAGTGGCGATGCATCCTCCACCACCTGCTGCACCTTGACCCCGGCCGCAGCGGCATTAGAGGTCGGCACTGCGGCAAACACCACCTGCTTGGCACGATAGGTTTTGCCGTCGGCGCTGGTCGCGCTGTCGGCGTTGGCGATATTGCTGGATACCACATTCAGGCGCTGGCTCTGCGCGCTCATGGCGGAACCGGCGACATTGAAGATATTAAATAGCGACATGATTATTGCCCCTGAATCGCGGTCAACAGGTTCTTGATCTGATGCGAAATCATCGTAAGTCCGGCCTCATACCGCACCGCGTTGTCGGCGTACTGGTTGCGCTCCACGTCCATATCGACGGTATTGCCGTCCACGCTGCCCTGTATTGTCGTGCGATACTGCGGCGTCATGCCGCCAATGGTCGGCTGCCCTTGCGCCGAAAGATGCGCGGCCGCAGTCTTCACCAGCTCGCCCTGCGCCGGAGCGCCCTTGCGCGCCACGACTCCCTGCAGCGCCTTGCTGAAATCGACATCCCGTGCCTTATAGTTGGGCGTATCCGCATTCGCGATATTCGACGCAAGCAACTGCTGGCGTTGCGCACGCAAGCTGAGCGCCAGTTCATTAAAGCGCAGGGTTTCGTCCAGTTTTCCGATCATCGCAGCCTCCGGAATGCATTGGCTCTGAAAATCGCGTCCCAGGGCCAATGGCGGGATTTGTGTAGCATCGATCATACGGAGCCCCCGATCGCCACGATCACACAATAAGACCGCGAATTTCCATCTTATTCGACCCTTTGCCGGAACCCCCTCGCCGTAATATGTCGATGGACGCAATCCTCCGGCCATTATGAACCGCTACCGCCAAGTCTTTCTGCTGATGTTGACGCTGCCGCTCTGGCTGCAGGCATTCGCACTGGAACCGGGAGCGCGCCAGCAGCATGCGGCACTGCAACAAACCGTTGAACAGTTTCTCCACACTCAGGCCGCCGGCTTGCCCGGCACTACCAGTATTTCTGTCGGCGCCGTCGATCCGCGCCTGAACCTGCCTGCCTGTGTGGCACCACAAGCATTCCTGCCGGCAGGCAGCCGAGCATGGGGCAAGACCACGGTCGGCGTGCGTTGCACCGCGCCCGTGTCCTGGACCGTTTATATACTCGCCACCGTGCGCGTGCACGGTGACTACGTGGTGGCCGCCGCCCCGCTCGCGCAAGGCCAGAGCATAAGCGCGAACGACCTCGCCAAGGCCAAAGGCGATCTGACCACCCTGCCAGCCGGCGTTATCACCGATGCAGCGCAGGCCATCGGACGCACATTGTCGATCTCGCTGCCGGCAGGGGCTCCGTTGCGCCATGATGTGCTGCGTGCGCAACAAGCGATCCAACAAGGCCAGATGGTACGAGTGACGTCGACCGGCCCCGGTTTTCGGGTGTCGGCCGAGGCGCGCGCGCTGAACAACGCGAACGACGGTCAGGTGGCGCAGGCGCGCACCGCTTCGGGCCAAGTGATTAGCGGCGTGGCGCGAATGGGCGGCATCATCGAGGTAACTTATTAGCAATAACGCAATAAAATATTTTCTAAAGTTTGCGGTACTATCGCCGATATATAGGCAGACGGTGGCGAATAGCCAAACAAACCGAGGACAGAGCAATGAAAATCACTGACTCACTCAATACATCCCCCGGACTGGGCGCAACCTCGTTCAAGACCCGCGCAGGCAAGGCGTCCGAAAAGGAAAGCGTCGAAAATACCTCTACCGCATCTTCCGATAACGTTACGCTGTCGGCGGAAGCGCAGGCGCGCGCGACCCATGCTTCCGGCGGCGATCAGGTGTTCGATTCAAAAAAAGTGGAAGAAATCAAGGCTGCGATCGCAAGCGGCCGCTTTCAGATCAATGCCGGGCGCATTGCCGACGGATTGATCGATACGGTAAAAAACCTGATTTCCTCCCGCAAAGATTGATCGACTGCCATGCATGCCTCCAGCACCGGCCCCGCTTTCGACCTCAATGAGGAACAACGTGCGGCGAACAGTCTGCTGCAGTTGCTCGAAGAGGAACAATCGGTTCTGGTCAACGCCGATGTTGACGCATTGACCAGACTGACCGAGGAAAAAGCGAGGCTGGCGGCGCACATGTCGCAACTGGCCAAGCGCCGCCATAGCGCGCTGCAGGCGGCCGGATTCGAAGCGACGGAAGCAGGCATGCAGGCATGGCTCGCCGGCCCAGGCGCGACTGCCGACGACCGCAAGACATGGAACGAGTTGCTGGCGCTGGCGCAATCGGGAAAAGAACTGAACCGCGTCAACGGCATGCTAATTAGCCAGCATATGGCGCGCAACCAGAATGCGCTGAGCATATTGCAGGGAAATTCCCAGGGCGGCACCTTCTACGGCCCGGACGGACAAGCCACGACCAAGATCAGCGGACGCCGCCTGGTGGTCGGCTGAGTGCCGGGCGTTTGCGCCGATTCCGCATCCTTCCCCCGCTTTACCCCCGCCTTTTTGTTAAATCCAGCGATAGAGGTTAATCCCGCGACCTGTCGGCAAAGCGGCAAGCAGTGTGCTCAGCTCTGATAGCAGGAGCTGACAAGAACGGCGAACGGTCATGGCAGCCTGCTTCCCGCTGCCATGACCGCATCTTCATCCCCGCCTTAACAAAGGGCCGCTCATCCGGTTTCCTTTATTTATGGATGGTGATGTTGCCTCCACTGAACAACATGGTCGGATCAGCCGTATCCGCCGCCCCCCGGCTGCGTGTCGTACACCACTGCGCCATCGGCCTTGTTCCAGATCTTGATGCGTAGCGCATCCGCGTCCTTCTTGCCGCTGCCCGCATCGATCAGGCTCACCAGGTAGCCGTAATCGCCGGCGCCGTTGATCGTTCCCGAGCCGGTAAACCAGGCTTTATTCGCAACGGCGACCAGCCAGTTGTAGCTGCTGCTGCGGAAGCTGAACTTGCCCGAAGTGAGCTGGAGCTGGCCGTTACCCGTTGGCACCGTCTGCCCCTTGTAGTTCACCACGAAATCGAATTGCGCCGGCCCCTCCGGCAAATCGACTTGTCCGCCGCCGGTGACGAACGGGCCGTTCGGGTCGACCATCACCACATACTGGCAACTGGACGAACCCGCCCCGCCATCCTTGTCGGTCACCGTGACCTTGACGGTATAGAGCCCGGGCGCGGCATAACTGTGCGTGCCCGCCACCGAACCCGAGCCATTGGCTTCCGTCACGCTGCCGCCGGCGGTTGTGCCATCGCCCCAGTCAATCGTCGCGGTATGGGTATCGAGCACGCCGGGGTCGCTGAAATCGGCGTGCACGGTCACTGCCGTATTCAACGCAACAGGGGAAGTCGGCGCGGTAATGGAGCCGACACTGGGAGCGACATTATTGACCACGATGTTCGCCGTATATTCGGTGAACCCGTCATCCTTGTCGATGATGCGGGCGCGCACCGTGTGGGTGCTCGGACCATCCGCATAGGCGCAAGCGCTCGTCGCCGCCGCACCGCTGCTGGCATAGGTCGCTCCCGCCAGCGACGCGCCGTCGCACGCAAACGCATAATGGAATCCGGCCTGGGTGTCGATGATCGACGGGTCGTTCGGATTCATCAATGCCACATTCGCCGTGCCGCCTTCGTTGACCGGGCCGCCGGCCACCAAGTCCGCCGTCGGCGCCACATTGGCTACCGCAACCCTGAAACTCTTGCTGCCGGTATTGCCGGCCTGGTCAGTGACTTTCAGGGTGACTAGGTAATTGCCGTTGTCGGCGTAGGCGTGCGCTTTGCCGCCGAGGGAACCGGGCGCGGCCAGGGTCTGGAGATCGTGATTGCTGCCGTCGCCCCAGTCGATGTCGACACGCCAGGGGCTGTCGTTGCCTTGATCGGTGAATGATCCCAGGGTGAAGGTTTGCGCGCGCCCTTCGCTTGCGCTCTGGTCCGGTACCACGCTCAGGCTCGGCAGCGTAATGACGGTGACCGTGGTTTGCCCGGTGGTGACGTTGCCGGCCTTGTCGCGGCAGCGATGGCGCACGGTGTAGCGGCCGTCGCGCGGAAACGAAACAGTGCCGGTGGAACTGGTCCAGGTGATGCCGCCGTCGAGACTGATCTCCAGGGTGTCGATGCCGGAGGTAGCATCGGTGGCGTTCAGGCTCAGGATGTTATGCGCCACGTCGAAGCTTGGCGTGACGACAGGCGCGGTCGCATCGATCCACAGCGGCACGCAATGCGCCTGTTCGACATTGCCGACCAGGTCTGTCGAGCGATAGCAAAAGTTGTAGATGCCGTCGTTAGTGAGGGTCAGGCCGGCGTCGGGGAAGACGGTCCAGGTGCCGTCATCGAGGTGGTATTCGATGCGGGCCACGCCCTGGCCGGCAGCGCCGTCGACGGCCGACAAGCCGATGGCAAGGGGGCCGGTGTTCCAGCCGCCCACATTGGCACCACCGGCGCTTCCGCCGCTGCCGAGGTTAACCGACAGGGTCGTCATCGGCGCATGACTGTCGACGTTGACAATCAACAGATTGCCGAACAAGCCATTGACCTCGGCTTGCAGCTGGTAATGGCAGTCTTCCAGGTCGGGCAGCAGGATGCTCCAGGTGCCGTCATCGGCGGCCACCGTGGTGCGCGTGCTGGCGACGCCATTGTGCAAGCCCAGGATGTGGAGGATGACGGTCGAGCCCGGCGGCGCGGTGCCGCGCAGAGTCAGATCGGCCTGGGTCCACACGCCGCCCTCCTGCACGGGCGGCAACAGCACCGGGCGCAGGCTGCCGGTGATGTCGGCGGTGAAGGCGAGCTTGCCGCCCTGGAGGCCGCCGGCTGCGGGCAGGAGTTCGTAATTGCCGTCGGTCAGGCCGGCCAGGGTCAGGTTCCAGGTGCCGTTCGCATCGGCCACAGCGCTCGCGGTACTTGCGGCGCCGGTGGTCAGGTTGGTTACGGTGACCGTTACGGTCGCGCCCGGTGCTGCCGTACCCGTGACCGGCAGGCTGGATTGGGTCCAGACGGTGCCTGATGTGATCGGAATGGTGGCGACGGGGATGACTGCATCGGTGATCGCCACCGTTAGGCCGGGGACGCTGATGTCGTTATAGTTTTGATCGGTACTCGCCACCGTATGACTGATCGCGCCAGTGTGATTGCCTTCGACAATGCCGTCCTGGATCGCTTGTACCGTGACAGTTTGCGGGATGTTCCAGTTGGCGGGAGTAAAGACAAGCTGCGCTGGGGACGCGCTCAGTTGCGCGTTGGGGGAAACGGTCACTGTCACGTTGGCAGTGGGAGCGGCGGCCAGCACTGCCGTATAGGTACCAGCGGCGGAACCTTCAGTCAGCGACAGAGTCGTGGCCGACAGCGAGACACCTGCGGGAGGACCGAGGTCGGCAATGGCAATATTGCGTCGAAAGACACCATTCGAATATATCATATGCTCGTAGGCCACATATCGACCATCTGCACTGATGGATGGCTCATAACCCTGTCCCGTGATTGCTTGTCCTGAGGTAGGGGCGGCGATATGCCGGGTAGTCTCGGTTACGAGGTCGTGGATGAACAGACCTCCTTGGCCATCAATCCCTCCTCCAAATACCACGTAACGCCCGTTGGCGCTAAGGCCGGGCAACTCGAGGTAAACACCGGAGCCTTGTATGCCTGCGCTAGAAACATTGACGCGTTCCGTAGTACGTGTGTTTCGATCACGAACGAAAGCATCCAAAGCATTGTTGGTATCGTTTGCAACCAAATTGGTCGAATTAGACACAAACGACACAATACGACCATCCGAACTTATCGACGCGTAACGTTGGACAGACTGTACAGGATTACTTGCCACCTGCCCCGCGTTATTGACATCGATCTTTTCACTGGTTCCAGTCGAACGGTCATACACAAACACATCAGTCTCGCCGCCAGTTTGGGCTCGTGAAGCCACATAGGAAATATAGCGACCATCATCGCTGATGCCCAAGCTATCCCCACCACCTAGAAATAAGAGGTTTAATTGCTGAGTTATTTGAGCAACTCGATCCCACACAAAAATTGTGAAGCCAACAATCTTCCCTGACACGAAAACACCTGCCTCGTAAGCAACATAACGGCCATCGGAACTTATTGCCATAAGCCAAGAAGCAGTATTATTAGGGGCAATCCATTCCACCATCTGGGTCATTTGGTCATAGATAAAAACACCCGACTTGCCAGATACCAAATTCGTGGCGGCCGACCAGAACACGATGTAACGACCATCCGCACTGATCCTCGGGTTCATACTTGTGCCGTTCGAAGCTTCGCCAGTGGGCGAAAGCGTCACCTGCCTGTTGGTTCCCGTAACACGATCATGGACAAAGACATCTGCTTTAGTATTAGTACCAGTGCTGTACAGAAATGCCACATACCTGCCATCCCCGCTGATTGAGGGATGCGCGTAATTACCCGAAGGCATATCCGAAGTAATCAATTCAGCGGCGACCAGCGCGCCCTCAACCGCAGTGCTCGCGATCGCAAAGCGCGACACAAGGCCTAGGAAAAGTAGGATGGCAAAAAGAATGATGCGGTAGTTCTTTATCCCGCGATACAAGAGCAGCCCCAACAGTCTGTCCGGCTTGCTGGCAGCATCCTTTCGTTGTATAGGCAAGGCGGCACCGGTATCGATCTCGTTACTTGTGCCAATGCGAACCAAACGGACTACAGGGGTACGTTGCGCACCCAAACTCTTGAACAGACTCATTGAAGAAACTCCAGAATGCCCCGATTGAATTACCCCCCAAAAAATTAGGAAGTGGCTCGGAGTACTCCTCAAATAATTTCCATATGGAAATAAAGAGTAACAACAAATACAGAAAGTTACAGATATTTCTTTGACTTGCAGGAAAACTGGCACTCAGAACTGCCCGACGGAACAGTCCGTTATTCAGCCAGATGTTGGGTGTCCGTTACACGCTCTTCTGAGAGACAAACCCGCCCCTTTGCCAGAACCGGCGAGAGCGAACGCATTTCGGTCAGACCTTGCCCCGCTGACCAAGCGACCGGCGTAAAAGCCCAAGGTCGATTAGGGCTTAATGAGGGTGTTGGTTGAAGTCGAATCGCGCTTTGATCCTCACGCGATATCGTCCAAAGGAGCAAAGGGAGCAATGCAGCTGATGCCGATAACTGCTGCCCGCTACAGCATTACCAAGGAAGGGGGATATTTCGAACAAAACATCAAAGCCGGCATCCGTTATCTGGCCGATGCCGCCTCCAGCGGTACTTGCGTCACCGGTTCCGGCAAGCTGGAAAGAATAATCACGCTCACCCGCCGGTTCCGCAATCGTCCTTCCGGCGTGTCGTTGTCCGCCACCGGCTGGGTCGATCCCCGTCCAACCGCAGTCAGGCGTTTTTCCGCAACGCCGTTCTCGACGAACAACCTCACCACCCCGGCAGCGCGCACCGCCGACAAATCCCAGTTGGACGCGAAAGCCGGATTCTTGATCGGCACGTTATCGGTATGCCCTTCGACCTGGATCGCATGGTCGTCCCCCTTCAGGACTGCCGCCACTGCCGCCAGCACCTGGCTGGTCTGCTTGCCCAGCATCGCGTCGCCCGGCGCGAACAGCACGCTGGCGTTGATTTCGACCCTGACCCCGCGCGGGCTTTGCGTGACGCTCACCTTGCCCTGATCGACCAGCGGCGCCAACACCTTGAGGATGTCGCGCGCCATGCCCGTCATATGCTCCCGCTCGCGCCGCAGCGCTTCGTTGTGGCGCCGCTGCGTGTCCACCCTGGGCGCGAATGGCGTCGCTGGCGGCACACCAGGCACGACCGTTGGCGTCACCGGCGTACTCCCGAACGCGCCCACCAGCGCATTGGACAGCACACGGTACTTGCCTTCATTGACCGACGAGATCGCATACATCACCACGAAAAACGCAAACAGGAGTGTGATGAAATCGGCGTAGGAAACCAGCCAGCGATCGTGATTGTCATGCTCTTCTTCGTATCTTCTGCGAGCCATCATCACCGCCAGGCAGTCAGGCGCTCCTGGATCAGCCGCGCATTGTCGCCTTGCACAAGGCCGGCAAACACATCAACCAGCATGTCGCGCCGGGCGACCTCGTGTGCGATGATCGCCTTGAGCTTGTTGGCGATCGGCAGGAACACCAGGTTGGCCAGGCCGACGCCGTAGATAGTGGCAACGAAAGCGACCGCGATCCCGCTGCCCACCTTGGAAGGCTCGGTCAGGTTTTCCATCACATGGATCAGACCCAGCACTGCTCCCAGGATGCCGATGGTCGGCGCATAGCCGCCGGCCGACTCCCAGATCCTGGCGGCCTGGCGCTCGTGTCTTTCGTATGCGCCGATCTCGATGTCGAGAATTTCCCGCATCTTGAGGGGGTCGATGCCGTCGACGGCCAGGCGCAGGGCCATCGCAACGAACGGATCCTGCACCGACGGAATGAAGCGCTCCAGGCTGAGCAAGCCCTCGCGCCGCGACATGGTGCTCCATGCGAGAATCTCCTCCGACATGGCAGCATGATTTTCCTGTTGAAGCGAAAACACCAAACGCGCCATTTTCACACCGCGCACAAAAACCGGCATGTTGCTCTGCAGGAGCACCGCGCCGCAGGTGCCGACCACGACAATGGCCAGCGCGGCGGGCTGCACCAGCGAGCCTGCATGGCCGCCTTCCAAAACCTGGCCGGTGAGGATGCCCGCGAGCGCCAGCGCCAGTCCGGCTACGCTAGCCCAGTCCACGCCTGCTCCTTCAGCTTGGACCTCAGGCGCGCGACCGCCTGGCTGTGCAACTGGCATACACGTGACTCCGACACTCCCATCACGGCGCCGATTTCCTTCAGATTCAGCTCCTGCTCATAATACAAGCCC
>DASVLY010000221.1:0-2254 GCA_036384635.1 Noviherbaspirillum sp.
GGACAAGGTGACTCTGGCGTACTATTTCAATTCTTCTTCACCTTACCGCATTGAGACGATCACCTTTGCCGACGGCACGAGTTGGGATTACGCAACCGTCGTGAACAAGCTGGTCTATAACGGCTCGTCCGGCGCGGACTATCTGTATGGTATCAGCGGCTATGCCAACCGCATCAATGGCCTGGAAGGCAACGACAATATCTCTGGTGCTGACAAGGACGACGTGCTCGACGGCGGCTCAGGCAATGACACCATCAGCGGCGGCGCAGGCAACGACACGATCAGCGGCGGTGTCGGAAGTGATTCCTTAACCGGCGGCACCGGTAACGACATCTTCAAATTCCTCAACCCCAACGAAGGCTCGGACAGCATTTCGGACTTCACCTCGGGCACGGATGTCGTCCAGCTCATCGGCAGCAACTTCGGCCTGACACCGGGTGCAGGCGTCACGCTGCTTTCCGGTGCATCAACGCCGGCTGCGGTTGGTTCTGTTGCGCAATTCCTCTACAACACGACCACCGGCGATTTGTACTTTGATCAGGACGGCGCGGACGCGGCCTATGCCGCAATACAAATCGCCAAGTTGACCGGGCAGAAAACCCTTGCCGCTTCCGACATCGTTGTTGTCTGATGTTCGCAAGGCAACCTGCTAGGCCGCATCGGGCTGCTGATGCGCAAACTGCAACGCCGCCAAGCTCGCATACAGCCCGCCTTGCGCAGTGAGCGACGCATGGGTGCCGCTTTCGATGATGCGGCCATGCTCCATCACGACGATGCGGTCGGCGCGCTGCACGGTTGCCAGCCGGTGTGCGATCACCAGCGTGGTGCGCCCGGCCATCGCCGCTTCCAGCGCGCTTTGCACCAGCCGCTCCGATTCCGCATCGAGCGCGCTGGTGGCCTCGTCGAGCAGGAGCAGCGGCGGATTCTTCAGCAATGCGCGTGCAATCGCGATGCGCTGCCGTTGGCCGCCGGACAGGCGCACACCGCGTTCGCCAAGGAAGGATTGATAACCCTGCGGCAAGCGTTCGATGAACTCGTGCGCAGCCGCCATCTTCGCCACCGCGATCACCTCGGCGTCGCTTGCCTCCGGGCGGCCGTAGCGGATGTTTTCCATCGCGTTGGCGGAAAACACCACGGTGTCCTGCGGCACGATGCCGATCGCGCCGCGCAGCGCATGCAAATCGAGTTCGCGGATGTCGATGCCGTCGAGCGTGATGCGGCCATGCTGCGGGTCGTAGAAGCGCAGCAAAAGCTGGAACAGCGTGGTTTTGCCGGCGCCGGAAGGGCCGACCACGGCGACTGTTTCGCCGGGACGGATGTCGAGCGACAGGGCGTCCAGTGCCGCCGATTGCGGGCGTGAAGGGTAGCAGAACGTGACATTGCGCAGCGCCAGCGCTGCACCGTTGACGCTGCGCGCAGGCAGCCTCTTCGCTTGCACGGGCGACTGGATAGGCGAGCGTACCGCAAGCAGTTCCAGCAGGCGCTCGGTTGCGCCGGCGGCGCGCTGCGCTTCGCCCATCACCTCGGACAATGCGCCGATGGCGCCGGCGACGAGCGATGCGTACAGAATGAACTGACCAAGCGCGCCGATCGTCATGTCTCCGCGTACCACCGCATGCGCCCCCAGCCACAGCACGAACACGATCGCGCCGAATACCAGCAGGATCGCCACCACGGTCAATAGCGCGCGGGCGCGGATACGTGCCAGTGCAGTGCGGAATGCGCGCTCGACCGATACGGCAAAGCGCTCCGATTCGATATGCTCGTGCGTGAACGCCTGCACGGTCGGCATCGCGTTCAGGATTTCCCCCGCCAGTGCCGATGCGTCGGCAACGCGGTCCTGCGAGTCGCGCGACAGCTTGCGCACGCGCCGTCCGAACAAGACGATGGGCAGCACCACGGCGGCCAGCATCACCAGGATGATGGCCGACAGCTTCGCGCTGGTCACGAACAGCATCGCCAGACCGCCGACGAACAACAGCGCATTGCGCAGCGCCATCGAAATGCTGGTGCCGACCAGCGTCTGGATCAGCGTGGTGTCGGTGGTCAGGCGCGACAGCACTTCGCCGGTCTGCGTGGTCTCGAAAAACTGCGGGCTTTGCGTGACCACATGCCGGTACACCGCGCTGCGCAGATCGGCGGTGACGCGCTCTCCCAGCCACGACACCATGTAGAAGCGCGCGGCGGTCGCTACGGCCAGCACGCAGGCGACGCCGAACAGTGCGATGAAATACAGGTCGATGTGCGCAGCGTT
>DASVLY010000222.1:0-12716 GCA_036384635.1 Noviherbaspirillum sp.
ATTCGAGCGTCACCTGGAAGAAGATCCCCGCCTTGCAATCGCCGCGTGCTGGTACTGGATACGCAAATTGCAGGCGCGCTTGTTTGCAGGCGATTACGCATCCGCCGCCGAGGCGGCATCCAAGGCGCAACGCCTGCTCTGGACCTCGCCATCGCATGTCGAAGTGGCGGAATATCATTTCTACGGGGCGCTCGCGCGGGCCGCACACTATCGTGATGCCGCTCCCGAGGAGCGAACGCAATACCTCGCCGCGTTGGCCGCTCATCGCCGGCAAATGGAAGAATGGGCGCAACACTGTCCCGAAAATTTCGCCAATCGCGCATCGCTGGTCGCCGCCGAAATCGCTGCCATCGAAGGCCGGGGAATGGAGGCGATGCACCTCTACGAGCAGGCAATCCGCTCGGCCCGTGAGAACGGCTTCGTCCAGAACGAAGGAATAGCTTATGAATGTGCGGCAGCGTTTTACCGGACGAACGGATTCGAATCTTTCGCCGACAGCTATCTGAAGCAGGCGCGCGACTGTTATGCGCGCTGGGGCGCAGACGGCAAAGTCAGGCAACTCGAAACCTGTTATCTTCAATTGCAGGCGAAACCGGAGCAAACTCTTGCCACACCCTTGGCCCAGTTGGATTTCCTGTCGGTCGCCAAGGCTTCGCAAGCGATTTCCGGCCGCATCGTGCTCGACGAACTGGTCGATACCTTGATGCGCATCGTGATCGAAAACGCCGGCGCGCAGACCGGCTACCTGATCCTCGTGCGCGACGCCAGGCTCGCGCTGGTTGCCGAGGCGCATGTGGCGCAGCAGGACGTGCATGTGCAACTCCACCGGGATTCCGGCATTCCCGCATCGGTATTGCCGGAATCTATATTGAATTATGTCCGGCGCAGCAAAGAAACAGTCCTTCTGGAGAACGCAACCGCGCCGCACTTATTTTCGGACGACCCTTACTTTTTCCGGTGCCGGCCGAAGTCGATGCTATGCCTGCCGATTCTGCGGCAAGCCGGCTTGCTCGGCCTGCTTTACCTGGAAAACAATCTTGTCACGCACACCTTTACGCCCGGCCGGGTTTCCTTGTTGGAGCTGCTGGCGTCCCAGGCCGCTATCTCACTGGAAAACGCCCAGCTCTATGCTGACGTGCGACAAGAGAACATCGAGCGCAAACGGGCCGAGGAAGCGCTGCAGGAAAGGGAGTCGCGTATCCGCCGTCTGGTCGAATCCAATATCATCGGCATCTTCTACTGGGATCTGAGCGGCAACATCACTGAAGCCAACAATGCATTTCTTCAGATGATCGGTTACTCGCGGCAAGACCTGTCGATGGGCAAAGTCCACTGGGCACACATGACGCCGCCGGAATACCGCGCGCTCGATGAGCGTAAAGCGGCAGAAGTGCAAGAAACCAGGACATGCACGCCGTATGAGAAGGAATATTTCCGCAAAGACGGCAGCCGCATCCCGGTCCTGATCGGCGCGGTCCTTCTCGATGGCGCACAAGACCATGGCATTGCCTTCGTACTGGACCTGACCGAGCGCAAGCAGGCCGAGGCGGAGCGGGAAGGGCGGCGCGCGGCCGAAGCGGCCAACCGGGCCAAGAGTGCTTTTCTGGCCAACATGAGCCACGAGCTGCGCACCCCGCTCAACGGCATTCTGGGGTATGCGCAGATCCTGCAACGCGACCAGACGCTGGGCGAACGGCAACTGGCGGGAGTGAACGTGATCCGGCAAAGCGGCGAACATCTGCTGACGATCATCAACGACATCCTGGATCTGGCCAAGATCGAAGCCGGCAAGATGGAGCTCTATCTCGTCGACATACGGCTCATCCGGTTTGTACAGACCATCGTCGAGATGATCGGGGTGAAGGCGACCCAGAAGGGGCTGGAGATTTTTTGCGACATGGCGCCGGACGTGCCGCAATATATCCGGGTTGACGAGAAGCGGCTGCGCCAGGTGTTGCTCAACCTGTTGTCCAATGCAGTCAAGTTTACCGACCACGGCCGGGTGACGCTGCGTGTGTGCTTTACGCCGCCGTCCCGGTTGTGCTTCGAGGTGCAGGATACCGGGGTGGGCATCAGTGAGGATCAGTTGGACGCCATCTTCCAGCCTTTCGAGCAGGTGTGCGATGCGCAGCGCCGCCTGGGAGGTACCGGGCTGGGCCTGTCCATCAGCCGGCAGTATGTGCATCTGATGGGCAGCGAGATCCGGGTCAAGAGCCGGCTCGGGCAGGGCAGCACCTTCTGGTTCGAGCTGGAAGTGCCGGTGATAGAGACCGCAACGACTACGGCATTGGCCAAAATCGTGACTGGCTACACCGGGCCCCGCAAGATGGTTCTGGTGGCTGACGATATGGCCGAGAACCGGGCGGTGGCAGCGGACATGCTGAAACCGCTCGGGTTCGAGATTTTCGAAGCGACGAACGGGCGCGAAGCGTTGCAAATCGCTCAAAGCCTGCGACCGCACCTGATCCTGATGGACATTGTGATGCCGGGGATGGATGGTCTGGAAGCTGTGCGTCGCCTGCGCCGGATGAGGGTTTTCAACAAAGTGCCGATCATTGCGATATCGGCCTCCGGGTCCGGCGACGACCATGGCAAACGCATAGCGGCAGGATTCAATGCTGTTCTTCTTAAACCAATCGATCTGGATGAACTTCTGAGAAAAATCGCAAAGTTGTTGCAGTTGGACTGGACCTACGCTTTGCCGGGAGCAAAAACGTCTGTGCAAGCCGAGGCTTTCGGACCGCTGGTAGCGCCGCCACAGCAGGAAATGGAAGTACTGTACCGGCTGGCACGGCGGGGAAACATGCAAGACATTCTGGAGCGGGCAGCCTACCTGACTGAACTCGACCAGCGTTATGGCCCGTTTGCCAACCAACTACGCTTGCTGGCCAAGGGCTACCAGTCGAAGGCGATTCTCAGCCTTGTGGAGCGTTACCTGAGTGGAAATCAGGTGCAATGACGACATTGAAAGCAAGAATGCCAGTCCTACGACTGGCATTCTTCTTATTGCTTTATTGCCACTGTGACGAAAAATCAGTGCACAGGGACAAGGCAGCACCTGCTTATTGATGCAGATTCATTACCTTTTCTTGCGGGTACTGGTCGTTGTCGTTGTTGATGTCGATGTCAATGTCAATGATGTCGATGTTGATGTTGTCGATGTTGATGTTGTCGATGTAACCGGATCGCCGTACAGGATGCCTCGGCCATTGGTGCCCACATAGGCACGGCCATACACACGCGGATCGCCTGTGATGATGCGGGCGCCGCTGTACTGATGGCTGGCGTCGTTGGTAAGCACCCAGGTGGCGCCGGCATCATCGGAACGGTAGATGCCGTCGACATTTCCGATTGTACCAATCATGTAAACCGCCGGATGGGACTGCCCCGGTGCAGCCATTCCGAAGCCGACCGCAACGGCTTTCTGCACGCCGGTAACCGCAGCAAAAGTGACCCCGGAGTCGATCGAGCGGTACAGACCGCTTGAAGTGGGAAGCCACAAATTGCCTTCAAATCCCGATCCGGGCACGGCGCGCATCGTGCCGCCCCAAGTGGGCAGCCCCTGTGCGATGAGCGTAAAGCTGGCACCGCCGTCCAGGCTGCGATAAACAGTCCCGGTAGCCTGGTTATAGATGTAAAACTTGGATGGATTGGAGCGGTCCGCTACCGGAGTGAAACTGTTCGATCCATCATTGGGGCTGCCGCTGCTTTGCTGCCAGGTAGTACCATTGTCCATTGAATAATAGGCACCGCTGCGGTCCGGCATCCAGACTATGGCAGCCCCATTGCTGGAGACGGAAATTTTCCCGGCCCCATTGGAGGTGGCTGCCGCAGGCGCGCTGCCGAAGGCCGTCCAGGTACTGCCGCCATTGGTAGAGCGGTAGCCGCGGGTGGAAACGACGGCATTGGTTCTGACCACAATGCTGGGGTTGGCCTGGGCAAAATCGATGCCGGGACTGTTGCCGCTGGGGTTATTGAAGGCGCTGGCCGGCGTCGCGCTGAGGTTGGAATGATAGAAACCATCGACGTCGCCCATCGCACTCAGCAGCGATGCGCCCGAAGGTGGGCTGGTCAACTCCAGCGGAACGGTTTCCTCAATGCCCTTGTCGGAAAAAGTCCATGTCGTCGCCAGATTGCTGTCGGCATTGGTCAGGTTGGCGCTGCGCCACAAGCCGATGCCGGTAACATACATGGCATTGTTGGCATTGAAGGGGTCGATGGCAACCGATCCTATCCAATGCCCCATGGCTCCGCTGCGCTTGGGAAGCCAGGGCGCACTGCTCGAATCGAGCGTCGCCTGGGAGACGAGACCTTTCCAGGTCGCACCGCCGTTGGTGCTGCGGAAGATATTGTCGCCGTATCCCCAACGATCATAGGTGGCGACCAGTAGCGTGCCGGGATGCTGCGGATCGACCGCCAAGCCGCCATAGCCGAAGTTGTCCCAGCCGCCATACCCAGGCACAACCGGCGAAATGAGTTGCCATGCGCCGGTGCCGGTGGTGTATTTCCAGACGGCGCCATTGGTGATGTTGCTTGGGCCGAGCTGGTTGCTGTAGGACAGGTACAGAACGCCGTTGCTGTCGAAGCCGGCACGGTGCGGAATCAGGCCGGTGGGTTGTCCCGATACGGCTGACCAACTGCTGCCGCCGTCGGTGCTCACGTACAGGTTGATGCCGCTAGTGCTGCTGACGCCGGCATAGAGAGTCGAACTGCCGCTCTGACCGGCGCTGCGTTTGTCGAACAGAACGAAGGTGACTTTGGCTTCAGGGAAGGTCGTGACTTTGGTCCAGGTCTGCGCTGCGTCGGTGCTCTTCCACAACCCATCCTGAGAAGTGCCGAGGAACAGAATCGAGCCATTGTTCGGATCGACCTGCAAGCGCTCGCCGGTCGAGCGACCGTCTTCGTTGCCGCCGAGTTTGAATGGCAATTCGGTCCGGCTCCAGGTCGCGCCCCGATCGGAGGAGCGGAGAAGGGCGGCGTTGCGGCCCCACGAGGCAGTATATTCTCCGGCGGCCAGGTACAAGAGATTGCTGTTGGCCGGATCGACGGCGAGGCTCAATACCCCCATTAACTGGTCATCATTACGGTTGAGCTGGTCACTGAGGGGAATCCAGGAACTGCTGGCCGCATCCCAGCGGTAAGCGCCCCCGACATCCGTGCGCGCATAGACCAGGCCCGACTGCGTGGGATGATAAACAATACCGGTAATGAAGCCGCCGCCATTGATCTGCACATTGCGCCAAGAATAAGCAGCGCTGGTAACCGTCTGCGCCGAAACGGGGGATGAATGGAAATTCAGGGTGAATGCCATGGTGACTGCAATAAAACCGTACTTGAGTTTCATGGGGCTGTCCTTTCACGAGGCTGCGAGATTGCTTTTAAGTAGTTATTAAACTCAAAAGGGGTGTTGCTGGACATAATATTGCTTTTCGGAAATGGTTGCGTCAAGGCAATTCAAGATGAATTTAATCTATCGATCACAGATGGTTTTTCAATGGAACTACGGAACTAAGCGGCATCATCTTTTACTCATGAGTTGCTTGACGGAAAAATGGTTGCCAGCAGCAACGTCAAGTAAGAGACGGTCTTAACAAATAAAAAAAACAGGAGTAATATGCTTGCAATCAATTCAGCCCGGAATTCACCGGGCACTCAAGTTTCCCCTCTCACATTGCCATCGCCTTCCGAATCATCTTCCAGTTCGGAACATGAGCGAACTGGAACAGAAAAGGAGCCAGAGGCAGAAAAGCTGCAGCCGCAAGATTTATGTAGTCAGCAGCATCCAGCACTTGCAAATAAGCTCATTCGGGAATTTCAGAATCAATTGTCAGGATTGCCACAATCTTCCGTGGAAAGCCCCGTTTTGCAAAACGACCAACCGTCAAGAAAGGAATCCAGTTCCAAGGCGCCGGGCATGTCGGATGAGCATGAAAGATTAGTCGTCGTATCGAACCGGGTAATCAACCCGGAGAAGCCGGCGGCAGGGGGGCTGGCCGTCGCATTAGGTGAAATGATGTACAACACCGACGGGTTGTGGTTTGGTTGGAGCGGTAAGACAACCGACGAACCGGACCCGAAGAGCATCAAAACGGAGCCGTTTGGACGCACGACGCTCGCAACAGTCGATCTGAGCCAGCGACACCATGACGACTACTATGCGGGTTTCTCAAACTCAGTCCTTTGGCCGATCTTCCATCAGAAAGGGAAATGGGCGGAGTTGAAGCCGGAATACTTCAATGCTTATGTACATGTCAACAAAATGCTCGCATCCCAGTTGGCCCCCATGCTGCAGGATAACGATGTCGTGTGGATTCACGATTACCACCTTATTCCGTTTGCGCAGGAGCTGCGCGCGCTGGGCTGCAAGCAACGGATAGGCTTCTTCAACCATATCCCGCTGCCACCGCCGGACGCCATCAAGCAAATCCCTTGGCACGGTCAATTGATGGAAGCCCTGTTCTCGTATGACCTGGTCGGCATGCAGAGCGCCAAGGATGTGGAAAATCTGCGCCAGTACGTGGAGATGGAGGGGGTAGGGCAGCGGCAGGACAATTCTCACATAGATGCCTTCGGCAAGAAAACCAGCGTGCAAGCCTTCCCTATCGGCATCGATACCGAGAGTCTGATGTCTCTCGTACCAAGCTCGACGAGCTCCCAAGCCATCATGGACGAAGTGCGCAACGAATCCAGCAAGCGCTTGCTGATGGTCGGCGTTGATCGACTGGACTACAGTAAAGGCGTTCCCAAGCGCCTGAAGGCCTTTCGCGAGCTGCTTTTGATGTATCCCGAGATGAAAGAAAATGTCACGTTTGTCCAGATCGCGGCGCCGACACGGCAAGGTGTTTTTGCATATGACCAGTTGAGCAGGAAAACCAGCGGGCTGGTGAATAAGATCAACGCCCAGTTCGGAACGGATACGTGGAAACCTGTGTTGTATTTCAACACGTCGGTGGAGCGCAACTCTTTGGTGGAGCTTTATCGTCTAAGCCGAGTGGGCGTGGTGACGCCTAAGGCCGATGGAATGAACCTCGTAGCCAAAGAATACGTTGCCGCGCAAACGCCGGAGGATCCCGGTGTTCTGGTACTGTCCACGGAAGCGGGAGCTGCGTCTCAGCTCCGTGAATCGCTTTTGGTGGAACCTAAAGACTCTCTCGGCATCGCCAAGGCATACAAACGTGGGTTGACCATGTCTCAGGAGGAACGCAAAAAGAGACATGGTGCGCTCCTGAACAATGTGAAAACCGAGACCCTGGGTCAGTGGCGAGAACACTACCTGAAGAGGCTATCCTCCGTGCCATCCTTTGAGAGACTCCATGAGCGAGAAAGCCAGATGAAGAGATCATTCTCGGCGCCATCCCGGATGGACCTCCAACATCGTCCCGCTATCGCCAAAACTGAGGAGGCTTCCGCCGCAAACCACGCTTCCGGCGACGGGACTTCGTCTCAAGCGGCTTCTCTCGCAGAGGGAACGTAAAACTCACAAAGGCAGCAATAAGCGATAACCCACACCGGTTTCCGTCAGCAGAAAACGCGGTCGGGCCGGATCGTCTTCCAGCTTTTGCCTTAAGTGCCCCATGTAGATGCGCAGGTAATGCGTGTTCTCCGCATGTGCCGGCCCCCAGACGGCACGCAGCAACTGCAGGGTCGTTACCACACGTCCGGCGTTCAAGGCCAATACCTCCAGCAGCCGATATTCCGTAGGCGTCAAATGAACGAGCTGATTGGCCTTGAATACCAGGCGTGCCTTGAGATCGATCCGGACATCGCCAAACAGGAGTATTCCTTCCCCGCTGGCGCCGGATTGGCGCAATCGCCGCAAGTTGGAGCGCACGCGCGCCAGCAACTCTCCCACGCCAAAGGGCTTGGTGAGATAGTCGTCGGCGCCCGCGTCCAATGCCCTGATTTTCTCCGCTTCATGGGTGCGCGCCGACAGAACGATGATCGGCACGGCAGACCATTTGCGCACGTCGATAATGAAATCGACGCCATCGCCATCCGGCAGACCGAGATCGAGGATGATCAGGTTCGGCTTGCGCGTCCCGGCATCGATCAGGCCGCGCTGCATCGTCTGCGATTCGAAGACTTGCCATCCTTCTTCTTCCAGGGCGGCGCGGACAAAGCGCCGGATTTGCGGCTCGTCTTCGACAAGGAGTGCGAGCGGTACGGGTTCCGTCATGATGATGTCTGAATCGTTATCTTGGTTCGTCGAGATCCGGCATGGCGGGCGGCGTGCCGAGCGGCAGCGTGAAGACGATGGATGCGCCGCCCTCGGGCGATTCGCCGGCGCGTATTGTGCCGTCGTGGGCTTCGATGATCGAGCGGCAGATTGCCAGCCCAAGACCCACCCCCGGCGTCGACGATTCTTTTTCTCCGCGTGTGAATTTTTCAAAGACAGCCTCTTCCTGTCCAGGCGGAAGGCCCGGCCCATTGTCGTAGACGGCAACTTCCAGATGGGCATCTTTCGTTTCCGCTACGATCACGATATGCGATCCCGGCGGCGTGTACTTGGCGGCGTTTTCCACCAGGTTGCACAAGACACGTTCGAGCAGCACCGCGTCGAAACGGACCAATGGAAGATCGCGCGGCAAATTGGCACGAACCTCATGTTTCGTTAATTGAGAGGCGCTGGTACGCAATGCACTGCCGACTATTTCTTCGAAATGCTGCCACTGCAAATTAAGTTTGACCTCGCCGCTCTGAATGCGCGCCATGTCGAGCAGGTTGGAAACCAGGTTGCTCATCCGCAAAATCTCTTCGTGCAAAGCGTGCGCCAAGTCATGCTGCGCAGGTGTCAGCGGCGGCTTGGAGCGTGTCAGCGATTCGGCCAAACCAACCAGGGAGGTCAGCGGTGTGCGCAGATCGTGCGACAGCGCTGCCAGCAGGGAGTTGCGCAGACGCTCGGATTCCATGTGCACCAGCGCATTCCGGGCGACTTCGATGTAGTGCATGCGCTCCAGTGCAATGGCTGTCAGTGTGGCGAACGTATCGAGTTGCTGGCGCTGTTCCGGGATCAGAATCCAGCGGCGGTGCTCGGGCTGGATGACCAGTATGCCGCGCGTGCGCATGGGCGCCACCAGCGGCAGATAAAAAAAGCTGTTGCCGGGCAGCGTATCGCTCCCCATGCCTGCGGGTGTCGCGCGATCGAACGCCCATTGCGCGATGCCGAGGTCAAGCACGCTCAAATGCAGCGTGCCGGCCGAGGGAAGCTGCAGGCGGCCCGCATCATCCGGCAGCAGCACCGTTGCCTTGGCGCGGAAGGTGCGCTGCACGAAACTGGATGTGATTTCGAAAATCTGTTCCGCTTGCAAGGCGCTCGACAACGCGCGTGCGAATTCGTACAACGCGCGCGCACGGCCTTCCCGGATCGAGGCCACCTTCGATTGATAACGCAGACCGGCGGTCAACTGACCGGCAATCAGTCCGACGGCAAGCATGACTCCGAACACGACAAGATACTGGAGATCGGAAACGGCAAAGGTGAGACGCGGCGGAACGAAAAAGAAATCGAAGGCGGCTACGGAGAGGAATGCCGCCATGGCCGCCGGACCGCGCCCGAAACGGATCGCCACCAGGAGTTCCGTCAACAGGAACAGCATCACGATGTTGGCCAGGTCGAAATGACCCAGCATGGGCGTGGCGATCACTGTCGTCAGGATGCAGGCGCCGACAGTCCAGATGTAGCGCCAATAGCGCCCCTTTCGTCCGGCGCCGGGGTGCAATCCTTCCTCGGCATTGTCAGTCGTTTCCGGCATCGGCGGCTCTTCGCGTTTCTCGCCTTGTCCCGACTCGAGAATATCGATGCCGGGTGCGCAGGCGGCAATCCGTTGCTGGAGCGGCTTGCGCCAGAACCATCGCGCAGGCCGGCGGCCGATAACGATACGCGAGAAATTATGGCTATAGGCATAGTTGGCGATTTCGCGCGCCACGTCGCTACCGGACAACACCGCCGTCAAGGCGCCGAGATCTTGCGCGAGCTTGAGCGTTTTCAGGATGCGCTCGCGCCGAACAGCCGGCAGGCGCTGCAATTGCGGAGTCTCGACATAGATGGCATGCCACTCGGCATTCAACTGGGTCGCAAGCCGCGCGGTGCTGCGAATGACGTGTTCGGCCGCGATGTCCGGCCCGACGCATGCCAGGAGCGCGGTATCGGTTTTCCAGACGGCGTTGATCGATTGTTCGATCCGGTATGCCTGAACGTCGTCCTCCACCCGCTCGGCGGTGCGCCGCAGTGCAAGTTCGCGCAATGCGATGAGGTTGCCCTTGCGGAAAAAATTGCGCGATGCGCGCTCTGCCTGCTGTTCTTGATAGACCTTGCCTGCCTTCAGACGCGCCAGCAGTTCGTCGGCCGGGATGTCGATCAGCACCACCTCGTCGGCTTCATCGAACACCGTATCCGGCAAGGTCTCGGCCACGCGGATGCCGGTGATGCCGCCGACGACATCGTTCAGGCTTTCCAGATGCTGGACGTTGACCGTCGTATAGACATCGATGCCCGAGTTGAGCAATTCCTCGACATCCTGCCAGCGTTTGGGATGGCGCGACCCGGCCGCATTCGAGTGGGCGAGCTCGTCGACCAGGATCAACTCCGGTTTGCGTTCCAGCGCGGCATCGATATCGAACTCGGTGATGCTCTTGCCGCGATAGCCGATCTCCTTGCGCGGCAGAACGTCGAGACCTTCGAGCAGGGCTGCCGTTTCGCTGCGGCCATGCGTTTCGATGACGCCGACCAGGACATTTCTCCCTTCGGACATCGCCTTGCGCCCGGCATTGAGCATGGCATAGGTCTTGCCGACGCCGGCCGACGCGCCGAAGTAGATGCGCAGCTTGCCGCGCGCTGCGCGGCGTTCCTGTTCGTTTACCTGGGCCAGCAAGGCGTCCGGGTCGGGGCGCCCGTCGTCGTGGTGCGGCATGGTCAGTTTCTCATGATGGAGCAGGGTGTCATGTTACTGCCTCCGCAGGCTCAATGGAGTTTGTCGAGCGCGAGATTCAACGCCAGCACATTGACGCGCGGCTCGCCGAAGAATCCGAAATACGGGGATTCCTTGTGTCGATCGATCAGGCCGCGCACTTGTTCCGGCGCGAGTTTCCGTTCGCGCGCCACGCGCGACGCCTGATAGTAGGCTGCCGCGATGCTGATTTCCGGATCGAGGCCGCTGGCCGATGCTGTCACAAGGTCGACCGGAATTGGCGCCGTGTTGCCAGGATCGGCGGTTTTCAATGCATCGACGCGGCCTTTGACGGCATCAAGCTGCGCCGGGTTGGTCGGCCCGAGATTGGAACCGACCGACGAGGTGGCATCGTTCGGTTTCGGGCTGGTGGCGGACGGTCGGCCCCAGAAATATTTCGGAGACGTGAAGGCTTGGCCGATCAGGGATGAGCCGACGGAGAGGCCATCGCGTTCCACCACGCTGCCGTTGGCTTCCTTCGGGAATGCCGCCTGGCCGATGCCGGTAACGAGGTACGGGTAGAACACGCAGCAAATCAGCGTCAACGCGGCAAACAGCACGATTGCAGGGCGAAAAACGGATTTCATGTCAATTTCCTCAGACAGTTAGACGAGATGCAGGACGGACAGCAGCATGTCGATCAGCTTGATGCCGACGAAAGGCACAAGAATGCCGCCCAGGCCGTAGACCAGCAGATTCCGGCGCAGTAATACGTCCGCGCCGACCGCGCGGTATTTCACGCCTTTCAAGGCCAGCGGAATCAGCACCACGATGATGAGCGCATTGAAGATCACCGCCGACATGATGGCCGACGAAGGACTTGCAAGATGCATCACGTCGAGCGCCTTCAATTGCGGATACGTCGTCACGAAAGCCGCCGGGATGATGGCGAAATACTTGGCGATGTCGTTGGCGATGGAAAAGGTTGTCAGCGAGCCGCGTGTCATCAGCATTTGCTTGCCGATCTCGACGATCTCCAGCAGCTTGGTCGGATTGGAGTCGAGATCGACCATATTGCCGGCTTCCTTCGCCGCCTGGGTTCCGGAATTCATTGCAACCGCGACATCCGCCTGAGCCAGTGCCGGTGCATCGTTGGTGCCGTCGCCGGTCATCGCGACCAGCCTGCCTTGCGCCTGATAGCTGCGGATCAGCTTCAGCTTTTCTTCCGGTGTGGCTTCGGCCAGGAAGTCATCAACGCCGGCTTCGGCGGCAATCGCCGCAGCGGTCAGCTTGTTGTCGCCGGTGATCATCACAGTCTTGATGCCCATGCGGCGCAACTCGGCAAAGCGCTCCTTGATGCCGCCTTTGACAATATCCTTCAGTTCAATGGCGCCCATCACGCGGCCATTGTCGACCACGACCAGCGGCGTGCTGCCGCGACGTGAAACATCGTCGACGGCTTTTTCGACCTCGGGCGGGAACGGACTGCCGAGCGATTCGACGTATTTCTTGACCGAGTCGGCGGCCCCCTTGCGAATCGCGCGGTCGCCGATGTCGACGCCGCTCATGCGCGTCTGCGCAGTGAACGGCACGAATACCGCATGCATCGGCTCCATGTCGCGGCCACGGATATTGAAGCGCTGCTTGGAGAGCACGGTAATACTGCGTCCTTCCGGCGTTTCATCGGCCAGCGACGCCAGTTGCGCGGCATCGGCCAACTGCTGCTCGGTGACGCCCGGTGCGGGAATGAATGCGGACGCCTGACGGTTGCCGAGCGTGATGGTGCCGGTCTTGTCCAGCAGCAGCACATCCACATCACCCGCCGCTTCG
>DASVLY010000223.1:0-4652 GCA_036384635.1 Noviherbaspirillum sp.
CGTTGGCGTTTATCGCACTTGCCAACATGAGGAACAGCGCAAAAATAACTCCCCAAAGCTTAGTGTTATTCATCCCATGCCTTTCCTTGTTTTTTAACAGGATGAAAAGTGCAAGGCACTCAAAAGACAAAAGACATGGCCCGGGTCTGCGGCAGATGTTTTCGTCTTCCCCGATCCGGCCGGAATCCGGCTCGGAGACTGATTTCCCGGCAATTTCCACGCATTTTTTTGACACGCCATCGATATGGCGAGGATCATCATATCTTGAAATTTCCCATTGGAAAATTCTGATGCCCGATGGCCAAGGCCAAGTTATTGCGACCAGCGATCCCGATGCCGGAAAGGAGGCATCCACCTTGATTCCGGTGATCGATATGCACCACCTGATCCCGTCGGAAAATCAAACGCGGCTTCTCAATGCGGAGTCCTCATCGTCCGCCACGGGGCTCGCCTGTTCGGCATGCTGGTCAGCGCCTTATGCAGCGTGCTGGATGTGGGAAGCGACGAGATCGAGCCTGCCGTCGAACTCCTCCTCGGTGGGCCGGGGTATGTAACGCAAATCATCAAGAGCAGCGATCAGGGCAGCATGATTCAGGTGCTGGATGCTGGGCGTATCGAGCGATTGGTGTTCTGAGGGGTGATGGAGGGCGGCGCGTCAGGTTTTGATGGACGCGCTCCGATTGATACAGGGAGGCGTGTTAGGCGCGTCCGTAGTTCCGCTCCAAGGCATCGAATATAACTATCGCTCACTCCAGGTCTCCGCCGCCAAGGGCAACTCATTCAGCTCTGCACGGGCCTCTTGCCACGTCGGATAATGTTGCCCCAGTAACGCCACAAAGCGTGCGTTATGCGTTGGCTCGATTAGATGGAGCATTTCATGTACAACGACATACTCCAGCAAGTCTCTGGGCTTCTTGACCAGCTCGGTATTCAGGCGAATGTTGCCCGCCCGTTGGTTACAGCCGCCCCATCTGGTTTTCATGCGCTGGAGGAAGTAACCGGAAACCTTCACGCCGAGCTTCGCCTCCCATTTTTCGATCAGTGCAGGCACCGCCTCATGCAGCAGTGACCGGAGCCATTCCTGCATGACCTCTTCCCGCTTCGCCCGCGTACTGCCAGGGCGCACGGTGAGCGTGATCCGTCGATGATCCAGCTTCACGCCGGGCTTTGCGTCTTTCTCGACCACGGATAGCAGATAGCGGCGCCCCCAGAGATAATGACTTTCCCTCTCGACAAACTGACGAGGAGTTTCCCGCGCCTGCGCTCGCAGTTTCGCCTGTTGATCACGAATCCAGCCGAGTTTGGAGATCGCATAAGCGCGGACCACTTCCAACCTGGTGGCGGCGGGCGCAACCAGCGTGACGCGGCCAGCCGGCGGATGCACCGACAGATGCACATTCTTGACCGCCTTGCGGCTCACGGCGATCTCGATGTCGCCGAGCTGGATCGTCTCCGTCATCAGTACCCCGGCTGTTTCTTGATGATCTCGAAGAGGGCCTGCGTAGCCTCGCGGTCCCGGTCGAGGATCGGGAACAGCGCATTCAACACCTGCGCCTCGCGGGCCTCGTCGCCCTTCCATCCGGCAGGGGCATTTTCGCGTACGACCCAATCCAGCCGAGCCGCCAGAGCAGCCTTGTCTTCGTCAGCGGTTGGATAGTGAAAATTCGTCGCCGGAATCGAACCAAGATTGTTGAAGAGCACGACAGCCTCTGGTTTGCCGTGCAATACCGCAGGTATGCCGGCCTCGGGTTGCCTGGTCGCCAGCCGCCTGACCAAATCCTCGGCCTTGCGCAGGAATTCCTCATAGGCTTCCGTATCCGCCCGGCTTTGCTTGATGAGGTCGTCGAGCAGCTCGGACATCTGCGCGTAAAACCTCGGGTCGGTGAGCTGGTCGCGAATGATCGTCTTGCGGATGTTGTTGATGATCCCTTCGGCGATGGCGTTCTTCGAGAGCTTGCCTTTCTTGTTGAGCTTCCTCGCGATGGCGTCATGGATGCCGGTTTCGATGATGAGCTCGGTCAGCGACAGCTCGCCCAGCTCGCCCAGCTCTTCCGCAGGATCGGCCTGGATGTAGGTATTGATGAGGTGGCGCATGTCCGCCTCATAAGGTTTGATGTCCAGCTCCTCGCCGGAATGCTTCTTGATGGCCGCGCGAATCTCCGTGTAGGACTCGACCTCCTTTTGCAAGGCCGCCGCCTCGGCATCCGAATAACCGGCCTCGGTCAGATTCTGTGCGATGTCGGCAAAGGCGCGCGCAAAGATGGCCACCGCCTTGTAGAAGGACACGCGCAGCGCTTCCGTTTCGTTCAATGCGTTGGCGTTGGCCGCGTCACCGCAAAAGTAGTGCAGGAACTGTTCCATCTCGCGTGGAACTGCAACCGGTTCGCACAGGTAGCGCAGCGCCTGGCGGGCATTGTCGAGCTGCTTCCTGCCCTCCTCCAGCCAGTTCTTGAGATGCACGTTGTTGTCGCCGCCATTATCTGTGCCGATATCCAGTTCGTCGGAACTGTAGACCGCGATGGCCTGCTGCACGTCGCCGAACAATTCCTTGAAGTCGACGATGTAGCCGTAATCCTTGTCGTCACCGTCCAGCCGGTTGGTGCGGCAGATGGCTTGAAACAGACCGTGGTCGCGCAGTTCGTTGTCGAGGTAGATGTAGGTGCAACTCGGCGCATCGAAGCCGGTGAGCAGCTTGCTCACCACGATCAGAAGCTTGAGGTTCGCCGGCTCCTCAATGAAACGGCGCTTGACCTCGTCCTCATACTGCTTGGTTGTCTGGCCCTTCTTGAGAACGTGCTGCGTATAGGTGTCGAACTTGTAACGCTCGTCGCTGTCCTTCGGCTCGCGCGAAATCGCATTATGGTTCGGTTCGTAGGAGGTAATGATCCCGCAATACGCGCCGAAGCTGGTGTTCTGAAACAGCCGGAAGTAATGGCAGGCATCGTAAATCGATGCCGCCACCAGGATTGCCGTACCCCGGTCATTGTTCAGGCGCGGCTTGAGGCCGAAATCCTCGATGATGTTGGCGATGATGCGCTGCTTGCGCTCGCCCGCGCTCATCAGCTCTTCCATCGTCGCCCAGCGCTTGCGCAAGATCGCCTTCTGGAAGTTGTTGAGGTTCCTGGTCTTCTGTTCGAACCATTTGTCGATGGCTGTCCGCGAGGTCAGCCGTTGCGGAACGTCCCGTGCTTCGTATTTGAGGTCGAGCACCACCTTGTCCGCCACCGCCTGATGGAACTTGTAGGTGTGGATGTAGGTGCCGAAGACATCCCGCGTCATCTTCTTGTCCTTGCGCAGCAGCGGCGTGCCGGTGAAGCCGATGAAGATGGCACTGTTTAGCCAGCGCTTCATCTGCTTGTTCATGTCGCCGCCCTGGGTGCGATGGCATTCGTCCACGAACACGTAGAACTGACCGTGAACGCGGGGTGCCGGGCCTTTCAGATCCTTCGAGTCAAATTTATGAATCAGCGCGCACAACAGGCGCGGCGTTGTTGCCCCGAGCTTCTCGACGAGCTGCGCCCGCGAGCCGATGCGCGGCGATGGCGAATCGGCGCCGATCACGCCCGCGTTCTTCATCACTCCCTCGATCTGCTTGTCCAGCTCGTCGCGGTCGGTGATGACAAGGATGCGCGCCTCCGGGTCGTGCTCCAGCAGCCACTTGGCGATCAACACCATCAGGATGCTCTTGCCGCTGCCTTGAGTGTGCCAGATGACGCCGCCCTCGCGCTTGGCGATGCGCTCCTGCGCCTTCTTCACGCCCTGGAACTGGTGCTGGCGCGGCACCTTCTTCTGGCCCGCGTCGAAGATGATGAAGTTGCGGATCAGGTCGAGCAGCCGCGCCTTGTTGCACAACTGCGCCAGCGGCCGGTCGAGCAGCGTCCCGGCGGCGGATGCCGTCTCCGCATCTGCGGGCGTCTCGTCCTTCCACTCCACGAAAAATTGCTCGGGCGTGCCGGTGGTGCCGTAGCGCAGGCCTTGCGAATCGCTGCCCGCCAGCACAAGCTGCACCGTGCTGAAAAAGCCCTTGTTGAAAATCTCTTCCTGGTTGGTGATGAGCTGGCGCACGCCGTCGGCTATATCGACCGAGCTGCGCTTCAATTCGATCACCGCGATGGCGATGCCGTTCAGGTAGAGCACGATGTCCGGCCGGCGTTCGTAACCGCCCTTGAGCGTGACTTCCTCGGCCAGCGCGAAGTCGTTTTTCTCGGGATTGTTCCAATCGATCAGGTGTACCGTTTCATGCGCCTTGCCCACCGCCACCTGCACTTGGACACCGAAGCGCAACAACTGGTAGGTGCGCATATTCGCCTGGTAGAGCGTGATGCCGGTGGCGTCGGCGGCGGTTTCCAGTTTCTGCAAGGCGGCGGAAATGTGCGCGGTGGAGTAGCCGCGCCCTGCGAGGTTATCGCACAGCAGCGCGGTTTCGATGTGGCGGTTGTTTTCGCGTTTGTTCCACTCGCCGAGATAGCGATAGCCTAGCCAGTCAGCACGCTCCCGGTCGGTGAACAGGGCAATGACGCGGTTCTGTGTTTTGCGCTCGGAGCGGGGTTGTTCAGGCATTGGCATCTCCGGTGGGAACGAGCCGTGTTTTACCGGTAAGTAGTTTCTGCATCATTGCTTGCTTGAGGGCGCGGGTTTTGTCGCGGCGGGCC
>DASVLY010000224.1:0-8031 GCA_036384635.1 Noviherbaspirillum sp.
TGGGCAGGCTGATGCCAGCAATGATTTCGATATGCCCCGGATCCCCCAACCGCAATGTGCAGTTGGAAGGCGTCCCCCCCATCACATCGGTAATCACCAGCACCCCTGAACCATCGTCGAGCCGCGCAATGGCCTCTTTGGCCAACCGGTAGACTTCGCCCGTGTCCTGGTCGGCCGTCACGTCGATGGCTTCCATTCTTTCCGGGCGTGCGCGGAACACATGCGTCGCCGCCTCGATAAAGGCATTGCTTAGTGGCGCATGCGTCAAGAGAAGGATGCCAATCATGGTAGTCAGCGCTCAGAACCGATCAAATTGCGGTGATAAGCGGACTTGTGTCCCCATTTCCAGAAGGATACCGGTCCGCACTGCCTCGCACCAGCTGTTATTTTTTACACTGCTGTTCCAGCGCATCAACGAACATCGCGGCCACATCGAAACCCGTCTGTTGCGTGACTTCCTGGAAACAGGTAGGGCTGGTGACATTAATTTCCGTCAAATAATCCCCAATCACGTCCAATCCTACCAGCAATAAGCCTCGCTTCAAAAGAATTGGCGCCAGCGTTTCGCCGATTTCCTTGTCCCGTGTTGAAATCGGTTGTGCAACCCCCCGCCCGCCGACAGCGAGATTGCCGCGTACTTCTCCTCCCTGAGGAATTCGCGCAAGGCAATACGGCACCACATCACCACCGATCAACAGCACGCGCTTGTCGCCTTGCGCGATTTCAGGAATGAAGCGCTGAACCATGATGGTACGAGCGCCGTTGGCGGTCAGAGTTTCAATGATGGCCCCCAGATTCAGTCCATCCTCTTTCACCCGGAAAATGCCGATGCCGCCCATGCCATCCAGCGGCTTCAAGATGATGTCCTTGTGCTCCATGTGAAAGGCGCGCACTCGCGCCGCATCGCTGGTCACCAAGGTCGGCGCGGTAAATTGCGAAAATTCGGCAATTGCCATTTTCTCGTTATGGCTGCGAATCGCCTGCGGCCGGTTGAAGATGCGCGCGCCCTGCTGCTCCGCCAATTCCAACAGATAGGTGCCGTAGATGTACTCCATATCGAACGGCGGGTCCTTGCGCATGATGACCGCGTCGAACTCATTCAACTGCACCGGTTGTGCAGCGTCGGCGCGATACCAGTCCTTTGCATCGCCGGTGATCATAATACGCGCCGCCTCGGCGACCACTTTGCCGGCATTAAACGCCATGTCGCGCTGCTCGAATGCATAAACCGCGTGACCGCGCCGTGCGGCCTCGGCCATCATCGCATAGGTTGTATCCTTGTAGATCTTGAAATGATCGAGCGGATCGGCGAGGAACGCGAATTTCATCAGTAAATTTCCGGATTCGGGTCGGTTTTTTCCAGCTCGATCGATGCCGCCAGCAACGCCATGCGCGCAACCACGCCATACATGTAAAAGCGGTTGGGTGCGGCCGTGCCGGGTTTGGCGCCGAGGTCGGGCAATGCATGCTGCTGCGCGAACGCTAGCGGCACGAAATGCGCGCCGGGCGAATTCAGATTCTCATCGATGCCGCGCTCCGCATGCACGCGATAGAAGCCGCCGACCACGTAGCGGTCGATCATATATACCACTGGTTCAGCCACCGCATCGTTGATGTGCTCAAAGGTGTGCACGCCCTCCTGAATGATGACGTCGCTCACTTCCAGGCCCTCCTTCACCACCGACATCTTGTTGCGCTGCTTGCGGTTGAGATCCTTCACCTCACTCGCATCCTTGACAGTCATGATGCCCATGCCATAGGTGCCGGCATCGGCCTTCACGATCACGAATGGCGTTTCCTTGATCCCGTATTCCCTGTATTTCTTGCGAATCTTCGTCAGCAGCGAGTCGACACTGGCCGCAAGACACTCTTCGCCGGTGCGCTCCTGGAAATTGATCTCGCCACATCTGGCGAAGTATGGATTGAGCATCCAGCCGTCGACATCAATGAGTTTCGCGAACTTTTTGACTACTTCGTCATATGCGGCGAAGTGATTGGTCTTGCGGCGCACCGCCCAGCCGGCATGCAGCGGCGGCAGCAGGTTTTGCTCGTGCAGATTTTCCAGGATCTTCGGGATACCGGAAGACAAGTCATTGTTCAACAGAATGGTGCAGGGATCGAAGTTCTTCAATCCGAGGCGGCGGCCGTTGGCAGAGCGTTCCAGTGGCTCCAGCGTCAGTGTGCTGCCGTCAGGGAGTTCGAGACCGGTAGGCTCCTTGATTTCTTCGGACAACGTACCGAGGCGCACATTAAGGCCGGTCTGGCGGAAAATCTGGATCAGGCGCGCAACGTTTTGCAGATAAAAGGTGTTGCGGGTGTGTCTCTCGGGGATCAGCAGCAGGTTTTTCGCATCCGGGCAATATTTTTCGATCGCCGCCATCGCCGCCTGCACCGCCAGCGGGAGCATTTCCGGCGACAGGTTGTTAAAGCCGCCAGGAAACAGATTGGTATCGACCGGCGCCAATTTGAAACCGGCATTGCGCAGGTCAACCGAACAATAAAACGGCGGTGTGTGCTCCTGCCATTCGAGACGGAACCAACGCTCGATGGCCGGCGTAGCGGCAAGAATTTTCTTTTCAAGGTCGAGCAGCGGGCCGTTCAGAGCCGTAACGAGATGCGGAACCATATGAACCTTAGAGTATTTACAAGCGAATTGATGCTGATTCTAACGGCAATCCCCGTTTTGCGTTTGCCAAGTGTCGCAAGCACGCGGGGAGTCCCGATGAATTCCCCCAAATTGCAACGTTTTCTGCAACGAATGCCATTTCGATATTCAAATCAGGGTAATTCGGGCATTTTAAAGACTGAACAACACCCTCCACTGCAGCAATGGCCGAAAAAAAAGCGCTTCAAGATCTTGAAGCGCTTTGCAAGTCCGCCGAAGCAGATGAAGAAATTGCTATTCGGCCATTAGCGAGTGGGGATCAGGAGTGATAAGCCGATTCGCCATGGCTGGAGATGTCCAAGCCTTCACGCTCTTGCTCTTCCGGCACACGCAGGCCAATCACCAAATCCACCAGTTTGTACGCAATCAGCGACACAACGGCGGACCAGATGACTGTCGTCAGCACGCCCTGGAACTGAATCCAGACTTGGCCGGCGATCGAATACGGATCGGCCGACATTTTGTTGGTGACGTAATCGAAGATACCCTGACCGCCGAGCGATGGCGACGCGAACACACCGGTCAGCAATGCGCCCATGATACCGCCGACGCCATGCACGCCGAACACATCGAGCGAATCATCCGCGCCCAGCAAGCGCTTCAAGCCGTTGACCCCCCACAGGCAGACGACTCCAGCCAGCAGGCCGATGATCAGGGCTCCCATCGGACCGACGTAACCGCAGGCCGGAGTAATCGCAACCAGACCGGCCACCGCCCCGGAGGCGGCACCGAGCATTGAGGGCTTGTCTTTGGACATCCACTCGCCAAACACCCACGACAGGGTCGCAGCAGCAGTTGCCAGCAGAGTATTCAGGAAGGCCAATGCAGCTACATCACCCGCCTCCAGCGCGGAACCGGCATTGAAACCAAACCAGCCCACCCACAACAGCGAGGCGCCGACCATGGTCAGCGTCAGCGAGTGAGGCGCCATCGATTCCCTGCCATAGCCGATACGCTTGCCAATCACATAGGCGCCGACAAGACCAGCGACTGCGGCATTGATATGCACCACAGTACCGCCTGCGAAGTCGAGCGCCCCCTTTTGCCACAACCAACCGGCTTTTTCGGTTGCCGCTGCCAGCGTCGCCGCATCCTTGATCGCGTCGGGACCGGGCCAGAACCAGACCATGTGCGCAATCGGCAGATAGGAAAAAGTAAACCACAGCACGACGAACAGCAACACGGCGGAGAACTTCGCGCGCTCGGCAAAGGAACCGACGATCAAGCCGCAGGTAATCGCTGCAAACGTTGCCTGGAACACCACGAATACGAACTCGGGAATGACCACGCCCTTGCTGAATGTCGCGGCGGTAGCGAAGGATGCCTTGGCCGGATCCCAGATTCCATTCAGGAACAGGCGGTCAAATCTGCCGATAAACGCATTGCCTTCGGTGAACGCAAGCGAGTAGCCGTAGATGCACCATAACACGATGATCAGCGAGAAGATCATGAAGACTTGCATCAGGATCGACAGCATGTTCTTCGAACGCACCAGACCGCCGTAGAACAATGCCAGTCCCGGGATCGACATCATGATCACAAGCAGGGTCGCGACCATCATCCATGAAGTATCGCCTTTGTTCGGCGTCGGCGCAGCAGGCTCGGCTGCCGGTGCCGGTGCCGGTGCCGGTGCCGCTGCCGCTGCCGCAGCAGGAGCAGCATTGCTGGCCGCAAGCGCTGTGGCTGCAGGAGCGGCCGGCGCCGAAGCTGCTGCAGGTGTCGCCGGCGCATCGGCCGCAACGGTCGGCAGCGAAAAACCAACGGCGAACAGCAATGCGCCAGCCGCCAGCAAGATTGTCAATTGTTTTTTCATCTTTCCCATCCTCCTTAGAGCGCTTCTTTACCGGTCTCGCCGGTACGAATACGCACGACTTGCTGCAGGTCGTAGACGAAAATCTTGCCGTCACCGATCTTTCCGGTACGTGCAGCGGTTTCGATCGCCTCGATCGCACGATCGACGATGGAGTCATCCACTGCCGCTTCGATCTTGGTTTTCGGCAGGAAGTCGACCACGTATTCCGCCCCGCGATACAACTCGGTGTGGCCCTTCTGGCGACCGAAGCCTTTCACCTCGGTCACGGTGATGCCTTGCACACCAATCGCCGACAGCGCTTCACGCACCTCATCCAGCTTGAATGGTTTGATGATCGCAGTAATCAGTTTCATGATGACCTCGATTAGAAAGTTTTTCCGACAGACAGAACGAGCGCTTTTTTGCCCATGAATTTACCGTTTGCGGGAGAAGCATAGAAAACTTCGTCCGCATTGGTGCCAACAGCAGCCACAGAACCGGTTACAACACCAAAGTCTTTTGTCAAGCCGACTTTCCAATCGGTATAGCTTGCCACCGGATCATTGATGCCTTTGATGCGCTGGCGGCCGGCATGCAAATTCACGGTCAGCCCCTCAGCCACATCGACATTGGCGCCGATGTCCAGATAACCGCTATTGTGGCTGTCAGGATTGCCGAACAAATTGGTGAGCGAGTGGGAATACTTGATGTAGGCAGGACCATAACCTATCTGGCCATACAGTTCGAACGTATTCGCATTGGCGTAACACTGGCAAGTCGCGTTCTGCAACTTGTTGTTCAGGTAGACGTACCACAGTCCACCAACATCATAGGTCACGCCCTTGGTGATCTCGCCTTTCTTGCCGCCGTAGATATCCCACTCTGCCGGTGTGCTGCCTGCGCCCGGAGTATCCTTGATCCATTTGATGGTTGAAAGCCATGTACCGGCGTAGAGCCCGGTCGGATTGTTCGTGTAGTCGACACCGCCTTGCAAGGCAGGATCCAGGCGGGTCTGGGAAATGCCGCGATAGCGATAATCGCTGACGAGCGACGCATTGAAGCTGACCTCATTGTCCGGCTTTTTGTCTTCTGCCTGAGCATAACTGCCAGCCAAGGCAGCAAAAATAGCGCAGGCAAGAATCATTTTTCCCATGGCGTTCCCTCTTCAAGTATTGAAACAAAAAATAAGTTCTAATAGAACTTCAAACGGGCATTAGCAGAACTCATGCCACCCTTTCCCAGCCGACATGCATTATCATCCTGATCACTTAATCGCTTCTTACTATCTGCCAATGCCCCACTTCAAGCAATGCACCAGAAAATATGCACCATTTTGATGCGCAGCACAATGGATAGCACAACAATGGTGCGCGCGCCCCTCTCTTAGGATTCATCATGAATAAACCCAATTTTTTTGAAGACCTTCAACAGAAAATCAACCAGGCACTGGAAAATTCGCCAGCCAAGGACATCGAAAAAAATGTGAAAGCCTTGTTAAGCCAAGGCTTCTCGCGGCTGGACTTGATTACGCGCGAGGAATTCGATGTGCAGACTCAAGTGCTGGCCAAAACCCGCGCCAAGCTCGAAGCATTGGAAACGCGCGTGGCCGAACTCGAAGCGCAACTGAAAAAGTAGAAATAAAAAAATGAGTTTGGCGGTACTGAAAAGCCGGGCGCTGGCTGGCATGCACGCACCGGAAGTCACAGTCGAGGTCCATCTGGCCAACGGCTTGCCCTCCTTTACCATTGTTGGCTTGCCAGAAACCGAAGTCAAAGAATCCAAGGACCGCGTGCGCGCCGCGTTGCAGAATGCGCGCTTTGAATTCCCTGCACGCCGCATCACGGTCAACCTCGCGCCTGCCGATCTGCCGAAGGAGTCGGGCCGTTTCGACCTGCCGATCGCGCTCGGCATTCTCGCCGCCTCCGGCCAGATGCCGGCTGATGAACTGAACAAATATGAATTCGCCGGCGAACTGTCACTGTCAGGCGAGTTGCGCCCGATCCGTGGTGCGCTGGCAATGACGTTTGCTATGCATCGTGCCTCCGACGCTTGCGGCAGCCAGCGCGCTTTCATCCTGCCGCGCGCCAATGCGGATGAAGCGGCACTGGTGTGCAACGCCGCAATTTACCCGGCTGACTCTCTATTGCAGGTATGCGCGCACTTCGCCGCCGTTGAAGGCGATGCACGGCTGGCGCGCCATTGCGCACAAACACATACGGCGCGCCCCGTCTACCCCGACTTTTCCGAGGTCAAGGGACAGGCGCAAGCCAAGCGTGCGCTGGAAGTGGCTGCGGCTGGCGGCCACAGCGTATTAATGGTCGGGCCACCCGGCACCGGCAAATCGATGCTGGCCACGCGCTTTCCCGGCATCCTGCCGCCTATGACCGATGAAGAAGCGCTGGAATCGGCATCAGTGCAATCGCTTTCCGGCGGCTTTTCAATCGCACGCTGGAAAGCCCGTCCGTATCGAGCGCCGCATCACACTGCCTCTGGCGTTGCGCTAGTCGGAGGAGGCGGCACCCCGCGCCCGGGCGAGATTTCGCTCGCACACCGTGGCGTACTGTTCCTGGACGAGTTGCCTGAGTTCGACAGGCGCGTACTGGAAGTATTGCGCGAACCGTTGGAATCCGGACACATCACCATTTCGCGCGCGGCGCGTCAGTCAGACTTCCCGGCACGCTTCCAACTGGTGGCGGCAATGAACCCCTGTCCGTGCGGATATCTGGGACACAGCGCCAATAAATGCCGCTGCACGCCGGACGTCATTGCACGCTACCAGGACAAGATTTCCGGTCCTCTGCTGGACCGTATCGACATGCAAATCCAGGTCGGCGCATTGCCTCATGACGAACTCCTGAAGCAAGCCGATGGCGAGCCGTCGAGCGCGATCGCCGCACGGGTCGAACGCGCCTTCGACAGGCAACTGAAGCGCCAGGGAAAAGGCAACCACGCTCTCTCCACTGCGGAAATCGACATGCACTGTCAGCCCGATCCGACTGCGGAGCAATTGCTGCGCACGGCGATGACCAAGCTGAACTGGTCAGCGCGCGCCTATCATCGCGTGTTGAAGGTTGCACGCACTATTGCCGATCTCGCAGGCAGCGATGCCATCGCACAAGGACATGTCGCGGAAGCAATTCAATATCGACGGGCGTTGCGAGAACACTGACTAATATTTGAAGGTAGTCGGACCACTAGGCGGCACCTTTTCCATTATGGATGGACTATCTCCCTTCATTGCACTTTTCACTTGGCTCCAGAATTGGCCCCAGAGCGAAGTCGATGAAGATGAAGAGGTGCCTTCCAGAGCTTCCGCAACTTGTTCATGCACTATATATCTTCCGGCAAGTTGTTTGCCATAAAATTTGCTATGGCACTTCCTCCTAATCTGAATAGTCTATGCATGGAGGTGCTCCTACGATTAATTTTGAATCACTAAAAAAAATAACCTTTATTCAAGGCATCGCTGATGAAGCCGTTTTCCCTGCTCGCAACCCGCGTGACGCTACGAGCATTTCCGAAAGCGAGGTACTTATTCAGCGTTGTCTTGATATAGGTGGAAAAATATGAAAAA
>DASVLY010000225.1:0-2886 GCA_036384635.1 Noviherbaspirillum sp.
CCGAGCCGATGAGGCCGTTCTTGAAACGCCGTTTCATCGAGGAGGATCGCGATCCGGTGGTGCAACGCTACTGGAACCAGGATGCAGTCATCTCACCTCCCAAAATCGAGGACTGGGGCACCTGGGACACCGTTCCTCGCTTCTCATGAGAACGGCAGGTTCGTTATCGGGGGAGGCTCCCCCGATTCGACGCGCGCGTCGCGTGGCTGTGCCGCATGGTTTCTTCTTGATCTGCTATCTGGTTGTCGTTAATGAGCAATGTTGATTTCGGTAATTGGTTCCATGCACCAGTCGAAAGGCATGTTGATGAAGGGAAGACAGTCAAGCTGTTCTGCTTTCCTTATGCAGGCGCTGGGACGTCCTCGTACCATGCGTTTTGCAAGGCGTTGCCTGACCACATTACTCCTTTCGTAGCACGGCTTCCTGGTCGCGAAGCTACCCGCAACCAGGCTCCACTGACCGATATCCACGCCATCATCAAACAGTTGACCCGGGCGATACGACCGGGCCTTGGCGATGAACCCATATTTTTCTGGGGCCATAGCATGGGTGCGCTGGTCGCGTTCGAAGTGGCTCGGCTTCTGGGCGCCGAGCTGGGCCCTTGCCAGCTGATCGTCTCGGGTCATGCAGCGCCGCACGTACCGAACCCGCCGCGGCCAATACCAGTGGACGAAATGGATGACGCACGCTTCGTCCGCTTGCTGGAAAGTTACAACGGTATGCCGCAGGCCATTTTGGACAATCCCGACGTGCTCAAGCTGATTCTGCCCCAACTGAGGGCCGATTTCATGGCGATGGATTGTTATCGATACGTGCCGGGCGTCCAGCTTGAGTGCGACATCCTTTGTATTAATGGCGAGTCCGATCGCTTGGTCAAGCACGATCAGGTACTGGCCTGGCGCGAGGAGACAACGGGAAACTTCTCCTGCAAGTGGTTGCCCGGGTCGCATTTTTTCATCAATGAAAGCCGCGCCGCGCTGGTGCGCATCCTTGCTGAGGCAATCGAGGACAAGTGCGTTAGGCCGGGCTGAACTCTACTAGGGAACGATCACTATGCTGGAAGTTGTCAATACCTACCTACATGGATACGTCGCGATGCCGATGCTGGGCGTCTGCCGTGATCTCGGGATTTTTTCAGCGATGGAGAATGGACACGTCAGCGTCCGGCAAATAACCGCCGACTTATCGGCCAATGCCGGATACTGCCGCTTGGTCTTCCGTGCCTTGCATGCACTGGGCTGCGTGGAATCGACGGATCGAGAAACATACACACTTAGCGAACGGTTCCGGCGCGACTGGCGTCTGCCGGAGTTGATCGACGAGATCTACCGGATCGATTTCGCGGCCTACCTTCGCGATGGGGCGCAGGCCGAGCGCCTGGATCGCTGGTTGATCGCTTCGGCGCGAGGATGGGGCACGCCCGACGTCGAACTCGGCAACCTGATGGACGGAGCGATCATGGTTCCGCTGTTGCTGGAGTTGGCCCAAAAAGGTGTCGGGCAGGGGCCAGAGCAATCTTCCGGTGACTTGGCGCCCTGCGTTCATCCCCATGTCCGGCCGCAGTTGCAAGCCTATCTGGCGGCCAAGGACATGCTCGAATCCGGCGAATCGTTCACGCTCAACGAGCGCGGCCTTTACTTGTGCGAGCGCGCGCTGACGATGGCGTCCACCGCGTCATACCGGCCCATGCTGCTCGGGCTGCGGGAGCTGTTGTGTGGCGATCCGGGGCGCGTGCTCGGACGCGATGCCGATGGCCACGAAACGCACGTGGACCGCACGCTCAATGTCATCGGCAGTGGATTCCAGCACAACAAGTATTTCCAGGACCTTGCCGAACTGGTGGTCGCAATATTCGATCGCGAACCGCTGGAGGAACAGCCGCGGTACATCATCGACATGGGATGCGGCGACGGTGCGTTACTAAAGACGTTGTATTCCGCCATTGCCGAGCGCAGTCTGCGTGGTCGGCACTTGGAGGCGCATCCGTTGCTGTTGATCGGCGCGGACTTCAACGAGAAATCGCTACAGGCCGCGGCACATACCTTGGACGGCCTGCCACACCTCTTGTTGAAGGGAGACATCGCCAAACCGCAGGCGCTATTGAACGATCTGAAAGCACATGGTGTGACGGATGCCGATGCGATGCTGCACGTTCGCTCGTTCCTGGACCATGACCGGCCGTTACACGTGAAGCCTGACGCAGCGGACGCGCATCCGCGCGACGATCTCGCCTACGTCAATGCCGCGGGTGACTGCATCGGTTCGGTGGCCATCACGCGCGACTTGCGCGATCATCTGGCGCGTTGGTCGGGCATACTGGGTCGGCACGGGCTGATTCTGCTCGAGGTGTTCTCCCTGCCGGTCAACTTGACGCGGGAGTATTTCAGCCAGACCGAATGCTTCCACTTCGATTTCTATCATGCGCTGTCCAGGCAGGCGCTGGTCGGTGCCGGAACCTTCCACCAGGCTTTGGCTAGCGCTGGCCTGTATCCGGACCGGGAGTCGCTGGTCCGCTATCCCAGGACCATGCCTTTTTCGCGCATCGTGTTGCAACATGTGCGGCCAAAGCCCTTCGTGGTGCGGCCGCTGCGCCTGGACGACGTTCCCGACCTGCTGGCCATCGACCGCGCCTGCTGGCCTGAAAACCTGCGCTTGACGGTCGGTGAGATCGAGCGCCGCCATGCCATGTTCCCCGACGGCCAATTCGTGGTCGAGTACGAGCAGCGTGTCGTTGGCGTGCTGTACACCCAGCGCATCGATGACATCGACCATATCCTGGCTTTGCGGTATGCGGACTATCCAAACGCTCACGTCGACCATGGGCGCTATTGGCAGCTGCTTGGCCTTAGCATGCATCCCGACTACCAGTCGCTCGCCTTGGGCGAC
>DASVLY010000226.1:0-3529 GCA_036384635.1 Noviherbaspirillum sp.
TTTCAAGAAGATCGGAGGACGGCGCGTCTTGCCGCTTTCGGGCGAAGGGGGCAGCCGAGGCAAGTCTCGCAGACCGTCAATTGTCAATGCCGGTTCTTCAATCCCCATCCCGGGCTGAGGCGTATGACTTCTCCAATGCGGGCTTGACTGCCGCGTTCTGTCACGATCAGATCCGCAGATGCCGCTGCCGGATCGGGAGCCAGTTTGACTGCGCTGGGCGGGGCCAGCGGGATATCGGTGCGATGGAGCTCTTCGCCCTTTTCGCTGATATGGATGATCTTGTTGAAGCGGCTGTTATGGAACGTTTCGGGATCGTTCTCATCAATGAGTCCGCCCTGGGTGATGAGCAATCCGCCCTCGACCAGCTCGATGTCGTCCAGAAGCCGGGCGATTCCGGTGGTGTAGATTGTTTCCGGTGCGCCAGCCGTTCCGTCGGCGTGGATGCCGACTGTCTTCACCGTGCTGCGCCCCAGAAGAAAAAGTGGTTCTTGCGTAAAGTACAGCATATCTCCATCGATCTTCAGTCCATTCGGATGACCGTCCGTCTCCAGCCAGGTCGACTGGCCGGCCACGGTCGTGGGAGAGGCCATGTTGAGCTTGACGATCCTGCCCGGTCGCGGAGGGAGAAAAGTGCCCAGATTGGTAAGGTACAAATGCCCGGCCGCATCCGATGTCAGACCGTCAAAAATTGACGGGTCGGATATTTGATGAATCGCCACCATGGCGGCGGGCGATTGCTGCAAATCCATCAGCATGATGTAACGCGGCGAGGCAGTATTTTTTACATCGGGCGTACAGGTGGAATAGACAAAATGCCGGAACTGGGTAATGCCCAGGAAAAAAGCCCGATTGTCGACCGAAGGAGGGGAGCGTGTATCGAAAGCAACCGGGATTTTCTGCGGTGGCATGACGCCATCCGGGTCGATCTGATAAAACCCCTCGCTGCCGCTGACAAACCAGCGCTTGTCCGTCGTCATCAGCAGATTCTCGGCCTGGGGGATTGAGCACAACACCTTTTTACTCTTGGTGTCCATTTTTACCTCCTGTTCGTCAAACTCTGCCCGGGTTGTTCGGATCAAGCCTGGCGCTTCATCTCTTTGGCATGAGAAATGCGGCACCATCCGGCGCTCCGGGAATGTTAAAAAAGACCGTAAAACGGCAGACGGGTTCATTTCTTTGCATGTGAATCATCGATTTGCGCGCGCAGCATTTTCGCGTTTTCGCCGCTGCAAAAAACAGAAAACGGCACGCAAACAGGCACAGGAATTGCGACTTTTGGTAAGGCCTTGCAGGACTTTGCAAGCGCTAACCTTTTGAACAAGGAGCTTTATCATGTGCCAGACAGCCTTTCACCGCCACTCCATATTTTGCATCTTGCCGCCGCATATCCTGCGCTCGATTGCACAGAACGGCACGCCGCAACAACGCGCGGCGGCAATGCACACCCTTGGCGCCGACAACACGCTGCGGACCTTGCGCGCCAGTGTGCGCGGGCTCTTGCCGGCGGCCGCCCAATTGCGGGCAAGAGTGCAAGTGGAAGCCCAGAAACGCAGGACGATTTATAACGCACACAATACCAACAACCTGCCGGGCGACATGGTGCGCTCGGAAGGCGCTCCACCCAGCGGCGATGTGGCCGTTGACGAGGCGTATGACGGTCTGGGCGCCACGTTTGACTTTTACGACAAAATTTTCGGACGGAATTCGATCGACGACAAAGGCATGCCCTTGGATGCCTCGGTGCATTTCCGCCATGAGTACAACAATGCATTCTGGGATGGAGAGCGCATGGTGTTCGGCGATGGGGACGGCGAAGTGTTCAACCGCTTTACCATTTCGCTCGATGTCATCGGTCATGAATTGACCCATGGTGTGACGCAAGCTGAGGCGGAACTCGTCTACAGTTTCCAATCCGGCGCGCTCAATGAGTCGATATCGGATGTATTCGGTTCGCTGATCAAGCAGTACGCGCTCAGGCAGACGGCCGCTCAGGCCGACTGGCTGATCGGCGCCGGACTGTTGACGAACAAGGTGCATGGTGTCGCACTGCGCTCGATGAAGGCTCCCGGCACCGCGTTCGACGACAAATTGCTCGGCAAGGACCCGCAGCCGGCGCACATGAAGGACTTCTCGGTGACATTCGAGGATAACGGCGGTGTGCACATCAACTCCGGTATTCCGAACCACGCCTTCTATCTGGTAGCCACCAGGCTCGGCGGCTACGCATGGGAGAAGGCGGGACGGATCTGGTACGAAACCGTGCGCGACCCGCGGCTCAATCCCGTCAGCGGATTCCGGCAATTTGCCGGATTGACGTGCCTCAACGCAGGACGGCTTTTTGGCAAGGACAGCGCGGAACAGCGTGCGGTGCATGAAGGCTGGGCGAGCGTAGGGATCGAGGTTGAAGCAGAACAACCTGTATTGACGGCATAAGATGAGATTGCTTCACAGGTACGGCGTGCCGGGTGCGCGCCGTACCCGATGTCCAAGGAACGAGCACGACATCATTTCCCGATTTGTCTCGTGTCTGGCGGGCGCATTGCCGCGGTGCCCCTCGCGTGTGTGGCTCGCCACACGGCACTCGGGTGCGCCTTGCACTGCATCCCGCCAGACACGTCCAAATCGGGAAATTGTTTCGTGCTCGTTCCTAAGGATGGGGCGGATACTGCGGCAGGTCATGATCTGCCTGCTGTATTTATGGCTGCATAATGCCTATGCTGACAGCGTCATCGGAGAATGTACTATGCGTGTTCATTTTACGGTCGGAGGCGGCATCGCTTATCTGCCGGGCCTTGCCAAACCAGTCGTCATCGACAGCGGGCAACTCACCAGGCCCGATGCGGCCGAATTGGAGCGTCTGGTCGAAGCGGCAAATTTTTTTGCGCTTCCGTCAAAAATAAATCCTCCACATCCGGGCGCGGCCGACTATGTTCAGTACAAGCTCACTGTCGAGCAAGGACAACAGCAGCATACGGTGGAATGGCCCGACATCGCGGAGGACCCCAAGTTGCGGCAGTTGCGGTTGTTTTTGCAAGTGAAAGCGAATGAGGTTCGTGAGGAGGGAGGCGGGGGAAAAGCACCGGAGTAGCAGGTCATGGAAGACTCCTGCTCATATTGCATATAGAGCGACAAACAAAAGCGCAAGATAGCTTATCCAGCCGCAACGCTTGCGATTCAGTGCGCCGCACCCGGCCAGCAGGCCCCATAGCCAGGGCCAGGATTTGCAATGCGGAGCGGTATCGCGCGCCCAATTGCGCAGAGACCGTCCTTTATTCACCATATAAGGAAACATCAGATCAACAACACAGACCAGCATTGGCGCGGCGATGCGCCCAAGCAGGACGATGCATAAAGCAAGCACGCTCCAGATCAGCCAACTGAATTTCGCCAAGGTCGTGGTCCGGTTGCTGGTGGTTTGCTCTATGGCGCGTCCATCCTTATCCAATCTCGGTATCTCGCCATTGACAAGAAATTCTGCAACCGAGCGGAAGTTGGCGCGATTGAGCATGCAACTATGTGCGCCTTCATA
>DASVLY010000227.1:0-3239 GCA_036384635.1 Noviherbaspirillum sp.
ATCAAGGCCGGCGCCGCCGCCTGCCACATCGAGGACCAGGTCGGCGCCAAGCGCTGCGGCCACCGTCCGGGCAAGGAAATCGTGACCCAGGACGAGATGGTCGACCGCGTCAAGGCCGCGGTCGACGCCCGCACCGACGAGAACTTCGTCGTGATGGCGCGCACCGACGCGCTGGCCGTGGAAGGCCTGGACGCCGCCATCGAGCGCGCCGTGGCCTGCGTGGAGGCGGGCGCCGACATGATCTTTCCGGAGGCGATCACCAGGCTCGACATGTACAAGACCTTCGCCGATACAGTGAAGGTGCCGGTGCTGGCCAACATCACCGAATTCGGTTCCACGCCACTGTACACGGTGGAAGAATTGAAGAACGTTCATGTCGGCCTGGTGCTGTATCCGCTGTCGGCATTCCGCGCGATGAACAAGGCGGCCGAGAACGTTTATCACGCGATCCGCCGCGACGGAACGCAAAAAAATGTGGTCGATACCATGCAGACTCGCATGGAGTTGTACGAACGAATCAACTACCACGAATTCGAACAGAAGTTGGATGCGCTTTTTGCTGCGCAAAAAGCGAAATGATTTTTTTGGAGACTATGATGACTGAGCAACAGGCAGGGTTCAAACCGAAGAAGTCGGTGGCGCTGTCGGGGGTAACCGCGGGTAATACGGCGCTGTGCACCGTCGGCAGGACCGGCAACGATCTGCATTATCGCGGGTATGACATTCTCGATATCGCAGACGAGTGCGAATTTGAGGAAATTGCGTACCTGCTGGTGCACGGCAAGCTGCCGAACGTCGCTGAACTGCGCGCTTACAAGAACAAACTCAAGACGCTGCGGGGGCTGCCGGCGAACGTGAAAGTGGTGCTTGAATGCCTTCCTGCGTCGTCGCATCCGATGGACGTGATGCGCACCGGCGTATCCGCGCTGGGTTGTGTGCTGCCGGAAAAGGACGACCACAATATACCGGACGCGCGCGATATCGCCGACCGCCTGATGGCGTCGCTCGGTTCGATGCTGCTGTACTGGTATCACTACAGCCACAACGGCCATCGTATCGAGGTCGAAACCGACGACGATTCGATCGGTGCCCACTTCCTGCATCTGCTGCACGGCAAAAAACCGCCAGAGCTGTGGGAAAAGGCGATGCATACTTCGCTCATTCTTTACGCCGAGCACGAGTTCAACGCATCGACGTTTACCGGCCGCGTGATCGCCGGCACGGGATCGGACATGTATTCCGCGATCACCGGGGCCATCGGCGCTTTGCGCGGTCCCAAGCATGGCGGTGCGAACGAGGTCGCGTTCGAGATCCAGAAGCGTTACGACAATCCGGATGAGGCCGAAGCGGATATCAGGAAGCGCGTCGAGAACAAGGAAGTGGTGATCGGCTTCGGCCATCCGGTGTACACGGTATCCGATCCGCGCAACAAGGTCATCAAGGAAGTCGCGCGCAGGTTGTCCACGGATGCGGGCACAATGAAGATGTTCGATATCGCCGAGCGGCTGGAAACGGTGATGTGGGACATCAAGAAGATGTTTCCGAACCTCGACTGGTTCTCGGCAGTCTCATACCACATGATGGGTGTGCCGACCGCGATGTTCACGCCCTTGTTCGTGATTTCGCGCACGTCCGGCTGGGCGGCGCATATCATCGAGCAGCGCATCGACAACAAGATCATCCGTCCGAGCGCGAATTATGTCGGGCCGGAAGACCTGAAGTTCGTGCCGATCAAAAACCGTAAGTAAAGCTCGCCCACTGACTATTAACCTTTTTCTTTGCTGATTCATGAACACCGCAAACCGCAAACCTCTGCCCGGCGCCAGGCTGGATTACTTCGACGCGCGTGCCGCGGTCGATGCGATCAAGCCCGGCGCCTATGGCAAGCTACCGTATACATCGCGCGTGCTGGCCGAGAACCTGGTGCGCCGTTGCGACCCGGCTGCGCTGACGGACTCCCTGAAGCAGATCATCGAACGCAAGCGCGATCTGGACTTCCCGTGGTTTCCTGCCCGTGTGGTTTGTCATGACATTCTCGGCCAGACTGCGTTGGTCGACCTTGCCGGTCTGCGCGATGCCATTGCCGCTCAAGGCGGGGACCCGGCCTTGGTCAATCCGGTTGTGCCGACGCAGTTGGTGGTGGACCATTCGCTGGCCGTCGAGTGCGGCGGCTACGATAAAGATGCATTTGCCAAGAACCGCGCCATCGAAGACCGTCGCAATGAAGACCGCTTTCACTTCATCGATTGGACAAAGAAGGCGTTCAAGAATGTCGATGTGATCCCGCCGGGTAACGGTATCCTGCACCAGATCAACCTTGAGCACATGAGTCCCGTGGTGCAGGTGAAGGATGGCGTCGCTTTCCCGGACACCCTGGTCGGTACCGACAGCCATACGCCGATGGTGGACGCTTTGGGCGTGATCGCCGTCGGCGTGGGCGGACTTGAAGCCGAAACCGTCATGCTGGGCCGCGCTTCCTGGATGCGCCTGCCGGACATCGTCGGCGTGGAGTTGACCGGCAAGCCGCAGCCCGGCATTACCGCTACCGACATCGTGCTGGCGCTGACCGAGTTTTTGCGCCGTGAAAAGGTCGTGTCCGCTTACCTGGAGTTCTACGGTGAAGGCGCTTCCGCTCTGACGCTGGGCGACCGTGCGACCATTTCCAACATGGCGCCGGAGTACGGGGCGACCGCCGCGATGTTCTACATCGACGAGCAGACCATCAAATACCTGAAGCTCACTGGCCGCGATGACGAACTGGTCAAGCTGGTGGAAATCTACGCCAGGGAAACCGGCCTCTGGGCGGACAGTCTGAAGAACGCCGAGTACGAGCGTGTGCTCAAGTTCGATTTGTCTTCCGTCGTGCGCAACATCGCCGGACCAAGCAACCCGCATAAGCGAGTTCCGACTGCCGAGCTGGCAGCGCGCGGAATCGCCGGCAAGGTGGAAAACGAGCCGGGCTTGATGCCGGATGGCGCGGTGATCATTGCCGCCATCACCAGCTGCACCAACACCAACAACCCGCGCAACATGATTGCCGCCGGTCTACTGGCGCGTAATGCCAACCGGCGCGGCCTTATCCGCAAGCCGTGGGTGAAAAGCTCGCTGGCCCCAGGCTCCAGGGCCGTGACGCTGTATCTGGAAGAAGCCGGGCTGTTGCCGGAGCTGGAAAAGCTGGGCTTCGGCGTTGTGGCCTATGCCTGCACTTCCTGCAACGGCATGTCGGGTGCGCTGGACCC
>DASVLY010000228.1:0-3882 GCA_036384635.1 Noviherbaspirillum sp.
CGATGACCACGCCATTGTGCGTGAAGGATTGAAGCAGATTTTTGCTTTGACAAATGATATTAAGGTCGCCGGAGAAGCGGCAAGCGGCGCACAACTGCTGGAGAGCGTGCATGACCGCGATTTTGATCTGCTGCTGCTCGATATGACCATGCCCGGTATCAGCGGAGTGGATCTGATTACGCGCATTCGCGCCCATCGTTCCCAGTTGCCCATTCTCGTTCTCAGCATGCACACCGGTCCCCATATCGTCCGGCGTACGCTGAAGGCGGGCGCATCCGGTTATCTGGCAAAAGAAACTGTCCCCGAAATACTGATAGCCGCCATCAAAAAAATCGCCGCCGGAGGGCGTTTTATCGATCCCGTGTTGGCCGAGCAAATTGTATTTAATACGGAAGAATCCGGACAGGATCAGCCTCATTCGCAGTTGTCGGATCGTGAACTTCAAATCCTGCACTCGCTGGTCCGGGGAAAAAGCGTCAGTGAAATAGCCGATGCACTAGCCATCAGCAACAAAACGGTCAGTACGCACAAGGCGAATCTGATGCAAAAGATGGGGTTCAAAACCAACGCCGATTTGATTATTTACGGCCTCTCGCATAGCTTGTTTGCGCAGTAAACAACTGCAGGACACGGTCTAGAGGGTGTTATGAACTGGTTCAGGGGTCGCGCAGCCCCGGGAACAGGCCGAATGCAAGGCGCGGCGACACGTCGTAGCGGTGCTACGGCAAGGAGCCGCAACACCGCAGGCGGCCTGTTCCCGGGGCTGCCCACAGGGTTCGGGCGAGAAGGGGTGAAGCAGGGGTTTCGCGGGGCATGCCCCGCGCCTGCGGAACGGCACGGGCTTGCAAGCCCGTGCGCGTCCGGCAAGGACATTGCGGCGTTGCGGCGCTTGCACAGGGGGCCACCCTGCGCGGCGCGGCGCGCCTTGCACTGCATCCCTTCTCGCCCGAACGCAACCCCTGAACCAGTTCATAACACCCTCTAGTCGACCAGGCCGTGCACCAGACCATAGCGCACCAGATCCGCATTGCTGCTGAACTTCATCTTGTACATCAGCCGCGCCTTGTGCGTACTGACCGTTTTATTGCTGATCGCAAGCTCTTCCGCGATTTCGTTGACACTCTTGCCGCATGCCAGCAGGCTCAGGATATGGAATTCGCGCTTGGACAGCTGTTCATGGGCTTGGTGTTGCACGGATGTATCGTTTTCAAACACCATCTGTTCGACCAGCAGGGGATCGATAAAGCGGTTTCCGGCGGCAGTCTTGCGGATCGCCATCATCAGCACTTCCGGTTCGTTATCCTTGGTCAGATAGCCGGAGGCCCCAGCCTGGAGGGCGCTGCGCGCCACATGCGCCTCGTTACGCATGCTTAACACCAAGATCGGCAGTTTTGCGCTGTACGCGCGGATGCGAGTAATAAGATCAATACCTCTAATGCCAGGCATGACCATGTCCAGCAGTACCAGATCGAACGAACTGTTCCGTAAAGCTTCCATCACCTGGGCGCCGTTAGTTGCCTCGCCGCCGACGGCCATATCGCCGGCAAGTGCCAAAAGCTGCCGCAATCCGCCGCGCATGATCGCGTGGTCATCGGCTACCAATATCCGAATCATCAATTCCTCAGAATGTCATGCATCGCGCAAAGGCGAAAACAAATGCAAATGTGGCTCCGATTGCGCAAATCGCCGGTCAGGACAGATTCGTCATACTGTTCACCTATACCCCCCGGTTCCATGGGCGCAATGATGATCAGAACAAAGGAAAATTAACATCAGAAAATCTTTAATTTTATGTAAGGATACAGGCAAAAAATTATAGGAGAATACCTACAGACATTATCTGTAACTCAGGAAAGAAACGGCCACCGTATTTGCTGTGTGCTGCGCCACCACGGCAACGCGATCGCGCGTTCTTAGAGGGTCAGGATGATGCGGAAATCAGATGATCAATCGCAGAGCCGACAAGGTTCCGAATATCAGGATCGGCTTCCATGGACATCTGTATGTCATCGATAAGCTGGTAGAACTTGGGGTCGTTGATCAGTTGCTCTCCAAAATGCGACAGCAACACCGATTCCAGAAACACGCGGAAGGCTTTTCGTCCCCGCTGAGGATCGTCGCGCTCGATTCCCTGAATCCGCTGTGCGATAAGAGATTCAAGGTTCGCTTGATGGTAAGCACTGGTTTTACGGGATGCTTTGCCGGAAGTGGCGTGCTTTCTGCGTGAGCTGATTTCCGAACGGGAGGCAAGCTGAGCGCGAATGACTGAAACCAGTTGGCCGACGGTGCCGATGGAAGATGGCATAGTCAGAGGGTGTTATTGGAAACTCGTTCCGGCATTGCAATCACGAGACGCGCCCATTTTCCGTATAAGCTGAAATGAAAATGTGATGTTCACCGGCCGCTTCCGTCGAGGCAGAGGCGCTCCTGTTTTGCAAGGTTTCCGGAGGAAACCGATTGACTTCGTCGATAATTTTCTGCATATCCGCATTCAGCGCCGGATTTGCGGTATTAAGCGCAATCCCGCGTGTCAGGCAATGCACGGTCTCTGCGAACTCATCGCGCATCAAATGGATCAAGCCGCGCCCGAAATGGGCAAGTTCGTTTTGCTCGCCAAGCTCTTCGAGCGGCTGCAAGGTCTGTAATGCCTTATCCGGCACACCGGAACTCAGCCATAGCAACCCAAGCTGAAAGCGTGCAATGGCAAGGGTCGGATCGAGAGCGACCGCCGCTTCCATTTCCGCAACCGCCCGGTCGTACATCTTGATTTGGGCGTACTCGGAACCCAGGATGAAATGGGCTGCCGCGGTTGCATCAGGGCGGGACACCGCCTCTTTCAAATAAGCGATCGACATGCCCGAATCGTTATTCCGGGTGGCGTTCAAAGCGAGTTGCAGAAGCTCCGCCTGATCAAGCGTTGCGAATGGAGTTGTTGTCATAAACCGGTCTCTGGTCGGGTGAGCTTGGCGAACTATAGTGTCCGGCGTCGGAATGCGTCAAGCGCAAGTATTGGGATGCCGCATACCGGCTTGAATTTCCCGGCTGACGGAACTGAATCCATCGAGCATAAAAAATCGTTATTGGGCTAAACAATTTCAAAAAAACAAGGATACATTTATTTTCGGGATTGATTGATGTCCCCTCCGATGGCGGGTGGCTCACCCAAGTCATTGATTATATTGGCCTTAAACAAACAAAGCCAAAACAAGGGAGAAAGTGGATGGTAGCGATCGTCAGTGGCAACGGCTTGGGTTTGTTGGACAATTCGGCAACAGTATTGGGCCAGCGCGGGGTGTTCGGCACGGCCGGGCAGGGAAAAACCGGCGAAGGGGTTTACCTGAATGCTGCTAACGGCAACCTGATCTTGCAAGGACGCGACGTCTATCTGGCAGCGCGCGGCCTGGATGTGGCGATGGTGCGCACCTATAACGCCCAAGGCAAGTTCACTGACGACAATGGCGACAACTGGAAGCTCGGTTTGGTCAAGCAAGTCAAGCAACTGACCGGCACCGTCAATACCGCCAACAGCACCATCACCCGCGTCGAAGGCGACGGCAGCGAAACTGTCTATACCTATGATGCTGCCCGTGGACTGTACCGCAGTACCTCCGGATCGGGCAGCTACGACACGCTAGCCTACAGCAATACGCGGTGGACCTGGACCGATGGCGATTCCGGCAACACTGAAGTGTATGACTGGAAACAGAACGGCCGTATCGTGGCGTCGAGCGATCTCAACAGGAATACCATCAGCTACTTCTATAATGCCGCCGGTCTGTTGAGCACGGTTGCAGATGCCAGCGGCGAAAGTACCTTTTTCGATTACGCCGGCAATAATCTGACGCAAATTCGAAGCGTCATCGATAAAGGCAATGGCCCTCG
>DASVLY010000229.1:0-6421 GCA_036384635.1 Noviherbaspirillum sp.
CGCACGGGGCGCTCGATGCCCATGCCCTTGATGGTTTCGACGCCGCCCAAGGTTTCCATCAGAAAGGCTTTCGCCTCGGTGCCGGTCGCAAACACTTCGCGCGCATAATGCTTGCCCTTCGGCGTCACCAGCACCGTCAGCACCATGATCGGGATCACGAAGGCGATCACACCAGCGTCATCTTCACGTTATAGAGAAACATGATCGAAAAGTAGATGAACACCATCAGCAGGTTGAGCATGGTGGTCACCGTCGATTCGGTGAGGAAGTTGCGTATCGTCGCGTTCTCCTCGAAGCGCGCGAGGATGTCGCCGGTCTTGCGTTTGGCGAAGAAGGAAAACGGCAGCGACATCGTATGCTTGAAGAAATGCGACATCATCGCGAAGTCCATGTTGCGCACCATGAAGTTCGCGAGAAAGGCGCGGATCGTCGACATCAACTGGGTGAACAGATTCGACACGATCAGGCCGACGATGAGCAGATGCAACAGGCTCACGTTCTGATGCACGATCACGCCGTCGAGAATGTTCTGGATGATCAGCGGCGGCACGAGGCCCAGCACCTGGATCACGAAAGTCGCCATGAACAGGTGCGCGAGGATTTTCCTGTAGGGCCGTAAATAAGCGACAAAGCGCACCCACGGCGAACGCTCCGCCGCCAGTTGCACCAGGTTTTGTCCGGGCGTAAATACCAGGCAGGTGCCGCTCCAGCCGCGCTCGAACTCTTCCACGCTCATCTTCCTGAAGCCGATCGCCGGATCGGCCACCCAGACCTGCCGTTTCGACACGCCGTACACCACGACGTAGTGATAGCCTTCCCAATGCACGATGAACGGCAGATCGAAACCATGCAGCGCCTCGAACGTGCATTGCACGCCGCGCGTGGTGAAACCGAGGGATTCGCCCGCGCGCGCGAGACTATCGAGCGTTGCGCCCTGGGTGGTAACGTTGGCCAGTTCGCGCAGCTTGCCCAGCGTCATGGAGATACCGTAATGCCGGCACAGCATCGCCAGGCAGGCGGCCCCGCAGTCCATCTCTTCGGCCTGCTCGACCAGCGCGAAACGCTTGATGATTTTCTCGCCGGCTTCGGGCTGGGATTGCAGGTCGAGGATGACCGGGCGCTTGCGTCTTTCCGCCAGTTTCTTCTGGCGCTGGAATTCGCGCTCGATGGCGCGTATGCGCTCTTCCAACACCTCGCGCAGCTTCGGGTTGCGTTCCAGAATCTGGTGGATGGTTTTTTCGGGAATCACCAGCAGCGTGGTGTCCGTGGACGCCACCACCGATGCCATCTGTTCCTGGCGCATCAGGCATGCCTTTTCACCGAAAATCTCGCCCTGACGCAACGTCGCCAGCGGATACTCGCTGCCCTCCTCGGTGCGGATCAGGCGCACTTCGCCATGACGCACCACGTACAGCCGGCGGTCTTCGCGCGTATCCTGCTTCAGGATTTCCTTGCCGGCGGCAACGCGCTTGACGCCGACGCTGCGGATGAATTCCTCCAGCTCGTTCTTGTTCACCTTGCCGCGCAGATCGAACAAGCGGGCGACGAAGCCGCCGGCGGAACTGATTGCAACGTAACTGGTAATAAAATCCAGCGCCGCGCGGTTGCGCGCAATGATGGGCGCGATTTCCTCGCGCGGGATGAACAGCAATTCGGTCTTTACCGAGGCACGCACCGAGGATTCATGCCAGTGCTCGCGCAGCATCGCCAGCTCGGCGAACACTTCGCCGGTCTTCTTCACGCCCATGCTGATTTCTTTTCCGTTCTCTTCGGTAAATACGCGCACCGAACCGGACTTGATCACGAACAGCCCGCCGGCGGGCTCGCCCGCATTGCATACGGTGTCGCCGAAAGCGAAAAAGCGGGATTGGGCATGCTGCGCCAGATGATCGATTTCGTCGCGCGTGAGCGGAGACAGGATCTCCACCGAAGACAGAAAATCGGCGAGGGAATGCTGTTGTGCGGGAGCGTCCATGGCTTAGGGCCTGTCATCAATGAGTTTGGGAGTGCGAACGGGCCGTATGCGTTGCAGGCCCAGGCGCGGCGACGCGTCGTAGCGGTGCTACGGCAAGGAGCCGCAACACCGGCAAGACCCGGCTGCCGAAACGCTACCTCGCCTCGATGATGTGTTCCTGCGCCCGCGCCGTCAGCCATTCCTCGCGCAGCAGACGCCGTACCTCGGCTGCGGTTTCCTCATCCAGCACGGCCGGATGCTTCGCATTGACCATGAATATCTCGAAGAACGTGCGGTCGGGCGACGGAAACGGCCCGAGCAGATCGCCCACTTCCGCGTTGAACACCTTGGCCTCGATATCGGTCTTGAGAGAACCGCGCAACACCTTGCCGATCACGCCGCCACGCTCGCGCGTATCGGCAATCGAATGCTCGCGCGCCATTTCCTCGAAACTCTCCGGGTCGTCCCTCAGCACCGACATCATCTCCTTGGCCTTGCCTTCCGCATCGAGCACGATATGACTGACTTCGATGCTGTCGAATCTGGGCGAGTTCAGTTTTAAATAGGATTCCACCGCCTTGTCGCTGCACACCTGCTCCATCATTTTTTCCTGGTACAGGCTGTCCGTGATGAACACCTCGAACTCGTCCAGACTAACGCCAAGCGCATTCAGGTAACGGTTCATATCGGCCGCTCGGTGCAGCCCCTGCACCCGCCGGAACTGGTCGGCCCTTTCCTGGATTTCTTCAGCGGACACGGCAATGCCCTGCTTCTTTGCCGCGCGGACCGTGAGTTTGTCCCTGACAAGTTGTTCGACCAGACTCTCGAACTGCCCTGTGAGCTTCAATGTCCTGACGAAATCATCGACACTGAGGTCTTCGTCATCGATACGTACAATCGCCGTCATCTCCTCGGCTCCTTCTATCTGTTCCCGCAAACGAATTAGATGAATAGCGAAAGCGCGAGGTTCACCGGGGGCGTACGTGAGATTGGAGAATCCGCAAATGGCACGAACAGGTAGTTGCTCTGGAATTAGGATTGGGCACAGATCAAGAAAAACAGGAAAGCATGCTTCCAATACAAACGGCAACCGTGACTATATTTCTTTTATTGATAATGCGCTGCATGGTTTTCCTTTCGGTTAATTTATTCGTCCTTCGTTATATTTAGTTTATATGCGGATAAGTAAAGCAGATAAAGTGCGCTACATTCTTGCCGATGTCTTGCATTTGAATCGAAACAAGGTACATCAGCGACCCTCGACCTATTATGGGCAATCAGTGCCGGGCGAAGAGGCTCCCGGACAATAACAGGGCGAACATTCAGGCAAGAGCCCGCAAACGGGAACGATGATGACGCGCTGTAGCGGCACATGAACGCGCTTGCTGCCGTCAGCCGCGAAATTGCGGCGACCATCATGCAAGAGAAAACCAAACCGGAAGCCCGGCGTTGAGTCCGTACCCGGATCACCGCTTATCAATTCGCATAAAGGACGTGAAAAATGAAGATGATGAAGCAATACCGCCGGGCTTTCACTATCGCAGCAGCCATGCTGTTCTCCCCGGTCGTCTTTGCGCAGGACATGGGGCCGTTCGAGTTTACCGATGACAGAACAAGTCTGCTCGGACTCGGCGTCGTATCGAACCCGGACTATTACGGTGCGAGCAGCAACCGAGGCGGCGTTGTTCCGCTGGCACGCTACACGTTTGCAGGAGGAAACCGCCATGTGCAGTTGCTCGGCCCGGAGCTGACGCTGAATCTGCTGGATCTCAAGGAGTGGCGCGCCGGGCCGATACTCCGGGTGCGCGGCCGGCGCGATGATGGCGTCAATGACAAAGTCGTCAAGCGGATGCGTCCGATTGCCAGCGCCACGGAACTTGGCGTGTTCGCCGCCTATCACCTGTATCTGGACAACGCGCCGCTCCACAAAGTCGTCTTTTCCGGCGACGTCGTCGGCAACACGACCGACGTGTACACAGGAGCGACCGGCAACCTGCGCGTGACGTATTTCCATCCTTTTTCGCGTTGGATCAACCGGCCATCGGTCGGCAGCATCGGCCTTGGCCTGTTCTTCGCCGGCGAAGGTTTCAACCGCACGTATTTCGGCGTCACCGGCTCCGATGTCGCGCTCTATCCAAGCCGCAACGGCGTGGAATTCCTTCCGAAAAGCGGATTGACCTCGGTGAAGATCCCGTTCAGCGTAACCACGCAGTTGCAGCAAAAATGGCTGCTCACGGTAGGCGGCCGGTATGAGCGCCTGCTTGGGGATGCCAAGGACAGCCCGGTGGTGGAGGATCGCGGCGATCCCAACCAGTGGGCGTTGGGCTTTGCTTTCTCGTACCTGTTTTGATCTGACTTGCGGAGGCACCTTGCAGCGCCTGGCAAGGATTTTCCCTTCCGCTCAATCCTATCCGCCCGTCTCCTTCTTGTGCCGCACTGAAACGCCAGTCTGCGCAGACGCCTCCGGGTTGTGCCCGCGCCAGCCATGCCGGACCCAGTCGGCGGAGCGTTCCTCCATCTCGACCGGGCTGTGTCTGGCCATGATTTCCGTCGCGCGTGCGCGCTCGTCATCGCTGGCGACATCCACGGTCAATACGAAGTTGCCGCGCTTGACCGCTTCCGCATAGATGTTGCTGTACGTGCTCTTGTCATGAACGCTGAGCAACGAAGTGAAAAAATTACCAATGCTGGCACCAAGCGATGCGCTTTTCTGGCGTGGGATCGGGGAGATTTCCGTTTCGGAAAATTCGTCGTCAGGATTCAGTTGCACCTTGCTGCGTGAAAAGCCGGATGCAAGAAGGTCATATTTCGCACTGCACGCATTGTACTGTTCCTCATATAGGCCAATGATGGTCAGTTCCATGATTCACCTCCTAAAGACTTACGCAAAACCGCCCCGGCAAGGCGCGCCGCCGCAGACAGTACAAGACACGTACGGCAAGGCGGCAGCAACGCGGCTGGGACGGTTTTGCGTAAGTCCTATTTAAGACTTGCGTTCTCGCCTGCCGTAGCCAGCATGCCGGCGAAGTTTCCGGATTAGACTTCGATTAGACTTCAATAGCGACAGAAACGTTTCAATGCTTACAGTTCGTTCTTGAGCCGCTTCAGCAGTTCGGCATGCACCTTCACGTTCACCTCACGCTTCAGAATCTGCTCGGCGCCTTTCACCGCAATAGCCGCGAATTGGGCACGCAGTTCGTCGCGCGCACTCGCTACTTGCTGTTCGGCATCGACACGAGCGGCGGTAATGATGCGCGCGGCCTCGTCGGATGCAGTCTTCCTGGCCTCTTCGATAATCATTGCAGCACGCTTTTCCGCATCGGCGAGGATCTTCTGGCTTTCGTCACGGGCAGCGGCCAGTTGCACCTGCACACGCTTTTCGACGGCAGCCATCTCTGCTCTGCCGCGGTCGGCGGCAGCCAGACCGTCGGCGATTCTCGCGGCACGCTCGTTGAGCGCCATCATCAGCGGCGGCCAGATGAATTTCATTGTGAACCAGGCGAGGATGAAGAAAACAACAAACTGCGCAAGCAAGGTGGCATTGAGGTTCACGGTATTTTCCTTCACAAAACTGCGAGGTATTCAAAAGGTCATTCTCAACAGCTCAACTTAGTGACTTTCGTGCGCCTGGCCGATATACACCAGCGTCAGCATCATGAAAATGAATGCCTGCAGGATGACAATCAGGATATGGAAGATTGCCCATATCGAGCCTGCAATCACATGGCCGACGAAACCGAACACCGTGGCCATCGAACCCAGCAACGCGATCAGCAGGAACAGCAGTTCGCCAGCGTACATATTGCCGAAGAGTCGCATGCCGAGCGACACGGCCTTGGCCAGGTACTCGATGATGTTCAGGAGCAGGTTGAACGGCGCGAGCGCGATGCCGAACGGCGCAGCGAACAGCTCATGCAGCCAGCCGCCGAGGCCCTTGATCTTGATGCCGTAGTACAGCATCAGTGCCAGCACGCCGAACGACATGCCGAGTGTGCCGTTCAAGTCGGCGGTCGGCACGACGCGATGGTGAGTCTCGATACCGAGAAGGCGGAAGATGCCGGAGAAAAGGTCGACGGGCAGGAAGTCGAGGGAGTTCATCAGTGCGACCCAGACAAACACCGTCAGGGCAAGCGGAGCGATGAAGGTGCGGTCGCCGTGAACGATAGCCTTGGACTGGTCTTCGACCAGCTCGACGATCATCTCGACGAAAGCCTGGAAGCGGCCGGGCACACCGGAGGTTGCCTTGCGGGCAGCCATGAACATGAAGAGGCAGCCGAGCACGCCCATCGCCACGGACCAGAATACGGTATCCATGTTGATGATCGAGAAATCGACGATCTTTTCCTGATGGTGCGTGGAGAGGTGTCCGAGGTGGTGGACAATGTATTCAGACGCGGTGGGCGCGTGCGTCGCCGCTTCAGTCGTTGGAGTGGACATGTCAGTGCCTAAACAATAAGATGATGTAAC
>DASVLY010000230.1:0-5538 GCA_036384635.1 Noviherbaspirillum sp.
GATTCGCAAGATAGGCATTCACCCCGCGCGCATAGGACTCCAGTGCAGCACGGGTATCTGCCGACAAGTTATTCAGAATCCTTTCGGCATTGCGCCGCACGCCCAGCGTCCTCAGAAACCGGTCCGCATCGACGGCATTCGGGCCAAGAATTTCAGCCATCCTTCCAGCTGGAATACGCCGGTTCATTTCCATCTGCCACAACCGATCCTGTGCGTGCACGAAACCGAGCGCGAAATATGCATCTCCGGCGGATTTCGCGTAAATATGCGGAATGCCTTCCGCGTCGTGCACGATGTCGATAGGGGTACCGAGACCGGACAATCTGATGCTGCCATTGATCTGCGGCTGGCTTGCGCTTCGATACCAGAAAAAGGCGCACAGAACCGCAGCAGCCAGCGCCGCCAGCAGCAATGCGATAAAGATCACAACTTTTTTCAATTTCATGGTCGATACTGTTGTTATCCTTCCGGCACCTGCCGGAAGGAGACGATTACTCAATGGTAAGATGGCGGAACATCATGGATACGCGTACGAGTAATACCCATCTTATGAAATTTGACGTTGCCATTGTCGGAAGCGGTCTGGCCGGACTTTCGGTTGCCCTGCATCTTGCGCAGACGCGCAAGGTTGTCATCATTTCCAAACGCAGCCTGCTCGATGGCGCCAGCAACTGGGCGCAAGGCGGCATCGCGGCCGTGCTTGATTCCGGCGACAGCCATGAGCAGCATATCGCAGATACGCTGGTCGCGGGTGCCGGGTTGTGCGACGAAGGCGCGACCCGATTCATCGTCGAACACAGCCGCGAAGCGATCGAGTGGTTGATCGGGCAAGGTGTGCCATTTACGCGCGACCCGACGGCTGAACTTGGCTACCACCTGACGCGCGAAGGCGGCCACAGCCAGCGCCGCATCATCCACGCGGCTGATGCCACCGGCCATGCGGTGCAGGAGACGCTGGAGCAGAAAGCGCGCACGCATCCGAACATCACGATCCTGGAACACCATTACGCAATCGACCTGATCAAGTCAGACAAACTCGACGGACATTCCGGCGCGCCTTCCTGCCTTGGCCTGTATGTACAGGACGTGAAAAGCGGCAAGGTGATGACGCTGGCGGCCGACCAGACCGTACTGGCGACTGGCGGCGCAGGCAAGGTGTACTTGTACACCACCAATCCCGATACCGCTACCGGCGACGGCATCGCAATGGCCTGGCGCGCAGGCTGCCGGGTCGCGAACATGGAATTCATCCAGTTCCATCCGACCTGTCTGTATCACCCGTATGCGAAATCCTTCCTGATCAGTGAAGCGGTGCGCGGCGAAGGAGGCGTGCTGAAGCTGCCAGCCGAAGCCGGTGCGGCCGCTGGCCACCGCTTCATGAGCGCGCATGACGAACGGGCCGAACTGGCGCCGCGTGACGTAGTGGCGCGCGCAATCGACTTCGAAATGAAAAAGCGCGGCCTCGACTACGTTGATCTCGACATCAGCCACCAGAGCCCGGAATTCCTGAAGTCACACTTCCCTACCATTTATGCGCGCTGCCTGGAACTCGGCATCGACATCACCAGGCAGCCGATCCCGGTAGTGCCGGCCGCACATTACACTTGCGGCGGCATTGTCACCGACCTGTGTGGTCGTACCGACCTGCCCGGGCTGTATGCGGTCGGCGAAACCGCGTATACCGGCCTGCACGGCGCCAACCGCCTGGCCAGCAATTCTTTGCTGGAGTGCGTAGTGCTTGGGCGTGCGGCGGCGCAGCACATCGAGCAGCAGCCGAAACCGAAGACGGTTCCCCTGCCCGCCTGGGATGAAAGCCGCGTGACCGACGCCGACGAGGAAGTGGTGATCGCCCATAACTGGGATGAATTGCGGCGCTTCATGTGGAACTATGTCGGCATCGTGCGCACTACCAAGCGGCTGGAGCGCGCACAGCATCGGATCCGCCTGTTGCGGGAAGAAATCTACGAGTACTACTCGCACTTCCGGATTACCCGCGATCTGCTGGAACTTCGCAATCTGGTGGATGTGGCGTCAATGATTGTCGACAGCGCATTGTCGCGGCGCGAAAGCCGTGGGCTGCACTTCAGCGCGGATTTTCCCGAAACCTTGCCAAAGGCTTTGCCGACAGTCCTGTCGCCGCCGCCGAGATAGGATTTTCTTCCCATATCATGGGAGCTGCGAGATGCCGTGCGAAGCCTGGACCGCTTTACCGGCGCATGCAAGGCCAAGGTCAGCCCCTTGCATGCGCCGGCACAGCAATCTAAAGCACTCTCAATGAATAATCGGTTGCGCACACATCCTTGGTCAGGCTACCGATCGAGATGCGGTCGACACCTGTTTCCGCGATCTCCCGCACCGTTGTCATATTGACCCCGCCGGAAGCCTCCAGCAAGGCCCGTCCGCCTGTGATCCTGACCGCTTCGCGCATCATCTCCAGCGTGAAGTTATCGAGCAGCACCGAAGCCGCGCCGGCCGCCAGAGCCTCGTCGAGTTCCGACAGGTTTTCCACTTCGACCTGGATGGTCACGCCGGCATCAAGCGCTCGTGCGGCGCGAAGCGCCGCAGTAATGCCGCCGGCAGCGGCGATATGGTTTTCCTTGATCAAGATGCCGTCATACAAAGCGATGCGCTGGTTCTGCCCGCCGCCGACGCGTACCGCATATTTCTGCGCCAGCCGCAGTCCCGGCAGCGTCTTGCGGGTATCGAGAATCGCCGCCCGCGTGCCCTTGACGACTTCCACATACTGGCGCGTCGCGGTCGCGACACCGGACAGCAGTTGCAGGAAATTGAGCGCAGCGCGTTCCGCGGTAAGCAGCGCCCGCGCCGGCGCCTCGATCGCGCACACCTCGCTATCGGCCGTCATCAGTGCGCCTTCCTCATAACGCCACTCGATGCGGATGCGCGCATCAAGCTGCTTCATCACGCCCTCGAACCATGGCGCGCCGCACAGCACTGCCGCCTCGCGCACAATCACGCGCGCCTTCACCCGCTCATGCTCGGGCACCAGCTTGCCGGTAAGGTCTCCGCTACCGACATCCTCTATCAACGCAGCCCGGATATTCGACTCGAAAGCTGCGGCCAGCGCCGCATCGAATGGCGCAAACGGATTCTTCAACGTACTCATCATGCCGGCCCGATCCCCGCAAACAGTTTCTGTTCTTTCGCCAGATCGCCCGATGGCCGCACATTGGCCTTGTGCTGCGCAGCGAACGTCAGCATGCGGTCGATGCAGGTGTACGCCTTGCGCCCCGTTTCGGGATCGACATGGATTTCGTTGCGTCCCGACTCCAGCACTTCCGCCAGATTCTGCAAGCCGTTCATTGCCATCCATGGACAGTGCGCGCAGCTCTTGCAGGTGGCACTGTTGCCTGCGGTCGGCGCATCAATGAAGCGCTTGCCGGGCGCGGCCATGCGCATCTTGTGCAGGATGCCGTTATCGGTCGCGACGATGAATTCATCCGCATCCAGCGTCTGCGCCGCCGCAATCAACTGCGAAGTCGAACCGACCACATCGGCCTGGGCGACAACCGCTTCGGGCGACTCCGGGTGCACCAGCACCTTCGCCCGAGGATGTTCGCGCCGCAACAGCTCCAGCTCAATGCCCTTGAACTCGTCATGCACCAGGCAGGAGCCCCGCCACAGCAGCATGTCGGCGCCGGTCTTCTTCTGGATGTAGCTACCCAGGTGCTTGTCCGGCGCCCATAGAATTTTCTTGCCTTGCGCATGCAGGTGGGCGACGATTTCCAGCCCAATGGACGAGGTCACCATCCAGTCGGCACGCGCCTTCACTGCCGCGCTGGTGTTTGCGTATACCACCACGGTGCGATCCGGGTGGGCGTCGCAGAAAGCGGCAAACTCGTCGGCCAGGCAGCCTAGGTCGAGCGAGCAAGTAGCATCCAGATCGGGCATCAGGATGGTCTTGTCCGGACTCAGGATCTTCGCAGTCTCGCCCATGAAGCGCACGCCTGCCACCACCAGCGTCCTGGCCGGATGGTCGCGCCCGAAGCGCGCCATCTCCAGCGAGTCGGACACGCAGCCGCCGGTTTCTTCCGCCAGATCCTGCAGATCGGCATCGACGTAATAATGAGCCACCAGCACCGCCTGTTTTTCCTTCAGCAGGCACCGGATGCGGTCCTTGAGTTCAGCCTTTTCCGCGGGTGACGGCGCAGCGGGTATGCGTGCCCATGCATTCGCAACGCAACTGGTGCCCGACTCCATTTGCGGGCGTTCGAATTCGACGGTTTTGATGGTTTGAGTCTGCATAATGGTTGAAGCGGTGAATGCGGTGACAGCAGAATGGGATGATAGTCAGTATCTTTACTCGATCCCCTGGCTGGCAAGATACTCTTCGTAGCTGCCGTGGAAGTCGATCACTTCGCCCTCCTTCACTTCCAGTATGCGGGTTGCGAGCGATGACACGAATTCACGGTCGTGCGACACGAAAATCAGGGTACCGGCATACTTGTCCAGCGCAATATTGAGCGACTCGATCGATTCCATATCCATGTGGTTGGTCGGCTCGTCCATCAGCAGCACGTTATGCCGGCCCAGCATCAGTTTGCCGTACATCATGCGGCCTTTCTCGCCGCCGGACAGTACCTTCACCGATTTCTTCACGTCGTCGCCGGAAAACAGCAGGCGGCCGAGAATCGAGCGCACCGCCTGGTCGTCATCGCCTTCCTTGGTCCACTGCCCCATCCAGTCGGTCAGATTTTTGTCGACCGCAAATTCCTCGGTGGGATCCTGCGGCATGTAGCCGACGTTCGCGTTCTCGGCCCATTTCGCGGTTCCGCTGTCGGCGTGCAGGCCGCACAGATCGCCGCCAATACAGCGCAGCAGCGTAGTTTTACCGGCGCCGTTGGCGCCGATGATTGCAATCTTCTCGCCCGCTTCAACCAGCAGGCTGAAATTCTTGAAAATCGTGCGGTCATAGGCTTTCGACAGCCCCTGCACTTCGACCGCCTGGCGATGCAGCTTCTTCTCGCCTTCGAAACGGATGAACGGCTCCTGGCGGCTGGACGGCTTGATGTCTTCCACCTTGATCTTCTCGATCTGCTTGGCGCGCGAGGTTGCCTGACGCGCCTTCGACTTGTTGGCGGAGAAGCGGCGCACGAACTCCTGCAGTTCCGCCACGCGCTCCTTGGCTTTCGCATTGGCCGCCATCTGCTGGGCACGCGCCTGCGACGACGCCAGCATGTAGTCGTCGTAAGTTCCCGGATAAATTTTCAGTGTGCCGTAGTCCATGTCCGCCATGTGCGTGCACACCTGGTTCAGGAAATGGCGGTCGTGCGAGATGATGATCATCGTCGAGTTGCGCTCGTTGAGCACGTCCTCCAGCCAGCGGATGGTGTTGATGTCGAGGTTATTGGTCGGCTCGTCCAGCAGCAGGATGTCCGGATTGGAAAACAGTGCTTGCGCAAGCAGCACGCGCAGCTTCCAGCCGGGCGCGACATTGCTCATCGGGCCGTTATGCTGTTCGATCGGCACGCCCACGCCCAACAGCAGTTCGCCGGCGCGCGCTTCGGCGGTGTAGCCGTC
>DASVLY010000231.1:0-5551 GCA_036384635.1 Noviherbaspirillum sp.
TGAAATATTATTAAAGCACTCAGCTTGATTTCCTCGCAGCGCTAAGAGCACTGCAACAAGTGTTTTAATAATTCGAACAGTCTCCTGCATTGTGTTGGTCCCGGTACGTCACCTGGTATCGGTCCATATTCCAAAAGATGCCGGCTAATGCGGCATTCCCTTCCAATTTCCCCTTCTGTTTCAGTCACTTGCGCCTCCATGCGGCTGCAATGAACCAAACTGGCACAGTCCCTGCCATATCCCCCCTCGATTGCAACCAAAATCACCCGACACCCAAGCTCATTCAAACGAGATGCACGCACCGTGCTGCAGGAGAAAGCAAATTGAATCAGTTAGTGGAATATCACAGCGGAAACGCTACAAGAGCAGGTTTTTCGGAAACGGAACAGTTTGATCCTTATGAGCTGCTCATCGACAAGCTGAATTTATTACGGAAAGGACGGGACCCTGACAGTTTTCCTTTCATCGAGGTCTTGTGGTCTTATCGCAAGCATGGGAAACATTTTGTGTCTCCCGATCTCATCGCTGCATTGAGGAGAGTGCGCGAGGCGCTCGCCGAGTCATCGGCGGATGTGCATCCGTTTCTTCATTCGTTCCTGAATGTGATGCTCGATAAGCATGACGGTCGTTACGATTACCGCTCGTACCTCGCGCTGGAGCTGTTGGACTTTCCTGATGAAGATACCCTTGTCCATCACCCGCGCGATTACCAGGCCGAACTCGATCGCAGCATCTTGTTGCTGGCGACCGATATCGTCAAATTCGAGCTGGATGCATTTCATGGTGTATCGAACTGGTTGCCTAAACGGGCTGCCGGCAGAAAAGTTGTGGAAGAGCGTTGCCGCCGCACGCTAAAGGCCCTGCCTCCCTATCTGTCGCGGCTTGGGATGGACGACATCGTCGATCCAGATGCGCACATGCAAAGCGCCATGGCATTAGTCCGCGCTGTCAATGCGACGATGAGCGAAGAGGAAAAACTGCGGCTGCAACTGTCGCATGTCCCTGTCTATGTGGTGCATGACGAGTACATGTTTATCCGCATCCTGCAGTGCTTCGAAACGGTATTTGCATGGCTGTGCGCGCAGTTGAAGGCTGCCATCCATGCGTGCGACAGCGATATTCATACAACGATCGCCTGTCTACAGCAATGCTGCAGGCATCTGCAGGAAGCGGCGCCGTTCTTTCATGTGCTTTCCACGCTGGACCCGGAATCGTTCAAGGCATTTCGCATTTATACCGAAGGAGCGAGCGCGATCCAGTCGCGTAACTATAAGCGGGTGGAATCGCTGTGCAACAAGCCTGCGGACGAACGTCTGCGTTCCATCGCTTATCAATCCGTGCCCGAGGTGCAGCACCGCGTGCTGGATGGGCAAGATACGTTGAACGATGCGTATTTGCGCGCCAAGGCGTGCGGCCGCCATGCCGACGAAACCTTGCTTGAGCTTGCCGACATGATGAAAAAGTTCGAGACGGGGCTCAAGCGCTGGCGGCAGTCGCATTACTCCATCGCCGTGAAAATGCTGGGCACGGGAACAGGTACTGGTTATACGGAAGGAACGCCTTATCTGAACGCGGTTCGCAATCTTCCTGTTTTTACCGCCACCGAATCGTAAGCACGGGAGATCGACGTGAAATCAAACGACAGCACTGCCCGTGTGGGCATCGTCGGCGCCGGGCCTGTAGGGCTGGCGCTTGCGGCGAGACTTGCCACGATGGGCATTCGCAGCGTGCTTCTTGAAAAGTCGCCGCACCTGCTGAAGAAAGGATCGAAAGCCTGCCTGATTCAAGGCGATGTGCTGGAAGTCCTGGACAAGGCGGGATGCGCGGACCGTATTGCCGACGAAGGCATTCATTGGCGGATCGCCCACACCTATATCAAGGACGTGGAAATGATCACGCAACATTTTCCCGAGCGCGCAGGGTTCGGACAGTTCGTCAACATCTCGCAGTACCGCATCGAGCAGGAATTGCTGGAATTCATCGGGATGAATCCGTATGCCGAGATCCGCTGGTCGCATGAGATAACGGCGCTTGCGCAGGACGAGCATGCGGTGACGCTCACGGTGGCCACGCCGCAGGGCGAGCAGCAGCTTGGCTTTGACTATGTGGTCGCGTGCGACGGCGTGCACAGCAAACTGCGCGCATTGACGAACGTTGCGTTCACCGGCTACACGCATCAGGACCGTTTCCTGATTACGGATATCAGAGCCAATATCGCGCGCACCAAGGAACGCCATTTCTTTTTCGACTCGCGCTTCAATCCGGGGCGGCAGCTCGTCATGCATCCGCAGCCGGACAACATCTGGCGCATCGACTGGCAACTTGCTCCGGATACCGATATCGAGGAGGAAAAGCGCAATGGCAAGCTGGACGCGCGCATTCGCCGGGTGATCGGAGATATTCCTTACAAGCTCGAATGGATCAGCACCTATCGCTTCAATCAGCGCGTGGTGGAGCAGTTCAAGGTCGGCCGCATCTTCTTTGCGGGCGATGCTGCGCACTCATTGCCGCCTTATGGCTCGCGCGGCATGAACAGCGGGATACAGGACGCGGACAACCTCGCGTGGAAGCTGGCGTATGTGCTCAAGGGCCACGCAAGTGCCGCCTTGCTGGACAGCTATCATGAGGAACGTTATCCGGCCGCGCTGGAAAACCTGCGCGTCACCGAAGCGACCATGAAATTCATGGTGCCGCCGACGCGCTTCAAGCGCCTGCAGCGCAGCATCATTTTCAAACTGGCGGTGCCGTTCAAGAGCATGCGCAAGCTGGTCGACCATGGAAAGATGGCCGAACCTAACGCGTATAAGGAATCCCGCCTGATGCTTGCGGCAGCATCGAGTCCCTTGGTCGGACAATTCGCTCCTGACGCAAGAATCCATGTCGATGGGGTGAAGTCGCGCTTGCGCAAGCTGTTCGGCGTCGGGTTCGTCTGCCTTTTCTTTGGCACGCGGGATGAAGCAAGCGAGTTTGTGGCCGCGACTAAAGAACAGTCGCGGCCGGTTCCGGTCAGGTTCGTCGCTGCATTTCCTCAAGGCGAGGATATCGAGCCCTTCCGCGAAGACATCACTATCGCTACTTACGACGACATTTTGTTTTTCCGGAATTTCTACAAGGGCGCAGCGGCTTGGTATCTCGTGCGGCCTGATGGATATATCGCGACGAAACAATCGCTGTTGGCAGCCGCATGCCTGAAAGACATCCTGGCGCAATGCGCGGGTTGCGCGGACATGGTGCAGCAATCGGACATTTCACGAAACAACACGCATGGCGCAAACGTCATGGCTGCCTAGTGTCCGACACGCTTTCGTTTTCGGGTTGCGCTTGAAGGATGCTCCGTCAAATTCCCTCCCCCTTGCAGGGCTGATCATTACCCACAAGTCAGTAAAACCGCTGTTGCCCCTTCCCCTTCAAGGGGAAGGCTGGGATGGGGATGGGTTTCAATCGCAATCGATGGCGCATTTGAAACCCATCCCCACCCTAACCCCCCCTTGAAGGGGAGGGAACTTCAAGGTCTTGCCGGACTTATGGGTAATGATCAGCTTGCAGGGGGAGGGTTAGGGTGGGGGTAGTGAGGTTGAGTCAACGTAGAAGCAGGCACGACCTCACTACCCCCATCCCAACCTTCCCCCTGCAAGGGGGAAGGAGCCTTGCGAAGCGTCGCCCAGGTACACCCTACCTTACATCGGAGCGCAAACCGCTCTCATTGAAACATCAAGAGGATCAGACGATGGATAGAGAACAACCGAAATTCGCATGGCTGAACGGCGAGCTTGTCGCATGGGATGACTGCGTGGTGCATGCCCGGACACAAGGCGCTTTTTGGGGAGCCAATGTATTCGAAGGCATACGGGCTTACTGGAATGACGACAGGCAGCAATTATTTATTTATCGCCTGCGCGACCATCTTGCAAGGCTGCGCAGTTCGATGAAGTGCCTCTCCATGCCGGCCACTTATACCGACGAGGAAATCACGCAAGCCTGTCTGCAGGTATTGCGCGCCAACGAGTACAGACAGGACGTGCATATCGTCGTCGTGCCTTATTTCGGCATGGGGAAGAACTTCGATCCGCTCGGTTACACCGAGGACACCGGCATGCATATCACGGCCTTGCCGATGCCGCGCTCGCCGCGCTATCACGCCGGCGCCAAGGCCGCCATCTCTACCTGGCGAAGGATCGGCGATGACACCATGCCGCCGCGCATCAAGACCGGCGCTAACTATCACAACAGCCGGCTGGCGCAACACGAGGCCAATCGTCATGGATACGACACGGCGATCTTCCTGAACAGCCGTGCGACGGTGGCGGAATGTCCGGGCGCGTGCATCGCGATGGTACGCGACGGCGTGCTGTCGACGCCGCCGGGAACCAGCGGCCTGCTGGAAGGGATTACGGTGGCAAGCATTCAACAACTCGCGGCATCGCATCTCGACATCGGGTTTGAACGGCGCGAAATCGACAGGACCGAGCTTTACCTTGCCGACGAAGTCTTCATGTGCGGCACCTTGTGCGAGATCGTCCCGATCGTCGCCATCGATGGCAAGGCAGTTTCTTCCGGCCTGCCGGGCAAGGTAACGCGCTCGCTGCAGGAGCTGTATGAAGCGGAGGTCAGATTGCATCCGCGCGAGGCATCGAGCCTCGCGGTTTACCGGTAATGGAGAGCCGCCATGAAGAGTGCAAGCATTCTTTCCGACCTCGCTGTGCAGCTCGCGCGCAGACAGATTCGCGTCGTCGATCTGACCGCGCCTTTGTCGGACGACACGCCCGTCATCAAGCTGCCGCCCGAGCGCGGGCAACCCTGGCCGTTCCGGCGCGAAGTCATCAGCCGCTACGATGAAAAAGGCGAAGAGGTGTACTGGAACAACATCTCCATGTCCGAGCATACCGGCACTCATTTCGATGCGCCGGTGCATTGGGCAAGCGGCAAAGAGTTCGCCGATGTCTCGCAGGTGCCGGCGCAAGATTTAGTCGGCCCGGCGGCGGTCATCGACATGTCGGAACACATCGGGACGCCGGATTTCTTGCTCGAACGCCGGCATGTCGAGCACTGGTGCGAACGGCATGGTCCCTTGCCGGAAAACGGCTGGCTGCTTTACCGCACCGGCTGGGACGCGAAGGACGGCGATGCGCGCAGTTTCCTGAACGACGGACACACGCCGGGCATCGGCGTTGCCTGCGCAAAGTGGCTGGCCGAGGAAACGCCGATCAAAGGGATCGGCGTGGAGACGGTCGGCACCGATGCCGGGCAGGCCGGAAAACTGAATCCGCCTTACCCCGTGCATTGGTATATGCATGGCGCGAACAAGTACGGACTGACGCAGTTGAAGAACCTGAAGCGCCTGCCTGCCACCGGGGCGATTCTCGTGGTGTCGCCATTGCCGATCGTGGGCGGGTCGGGCAGTCCGTGCCGGGCATATGCATTGGTTGCGGATGATCTCTCTGCCGAGCGACCGGACCGCATTGGACTAACTAACTAATTAACCAACTAAACCTTAATCACCTTTCAATCATGATCAATCTCGAAAAAGTCTTGAAAAAAGGCGTGCTCGAAA
>DASVLY010000232.1:0-2990 GCA_036384635.1 Noviherbaspirillum sp.
CTGCAGGCGCGCGGCCAGTTCGTCGTCAGTCGCCGCAAGCATGGCGATTGCGGTCAATGCGGCATTGGCGGCTCCGGCTTCGCCGATCGCAAAGGTAGCCACCGGAATCCCCTTCGGCATCTGCACAATCGACAGCAGCGAATCTTCGCCGCGCAGATATTTCGATGGCACCGGCACGCCGAGCACCGGCACGATTGTCTTCGCCGCCAGCATGCCCGGCAGATGCGCTGCGCCACCGGCGCCGGCGATGATCGCGCGCAGTCCCCGCTCGCGTGCCGATTCGGCATACGCGAACATCTGGTCCGGCATGCGGTGCGCGGAAATCACTTGCGCTTCGTACGCAATGCCGAAATCCTTCAGCATGGTGGCCGCATGCTGCATCACCTCCCAGTCGGAGGAAGAGCCCATGACGACGCCCACGACGGGCGTGCTTGCTTGTGCTGTGCTCATATCAATCCTTCAGCGTTTCTCCGGTCAGACGCTGCAGCGCCTCACGGTATTTCGCACCGGTTTTCGCGATCACCTCGGCCGGCAATGCCGGCGCAGGCGCGGTCTTGTTCCAGTCTTTCAGCGTTTCCAGGTAATCGCGCACGAACTGCTTGTCGAACGACGGCGGCGACATGCCGGGCGCATAGGAATCGGCCGGCCAGAAACGGGAGGAATCGGCAGTCAACACTTCATCCATCAGATGCAACGTGCCGTTTTCATCGAGGCCGAACTCGAACTTGGTGTCGGCGATGATGATGCCGCGCGTGGCCGCATAATCGGCGGCGGTCTGGTACAGCTTGATGCTGACGTCGCGCATCTTCGCCGCGAGTTCCTTGCCGATGCGGTTTTCCATGTCGGCAAAGCTGATGTTCTCGTCGTGCTCGCCGATGTCGGCCTTGGCTGCCGGCGTGAAAATCGGCGTGGCCAGCTTGTCGGCCTGGCGCAGGCCGGGCGGCAATGCGATGCCGCAAATGGCGCCGGTGGACTGGTAATCCTTCCAACCCGAACCGATGATATAGCCACGCACCACCGCTTCCACCAGGATTGGTTTCAGACGCTTGGCGACCACCGCGCGGCCTTTCACCTGATCCACTTCGTCCGCGCTCACCACGGTTTCTGGCGCAATACCGGTCAGGTGGTTCGGCACGATGCCGCCGAGCTTGTCGAACCAGAAATCCGACATCTGGTTCAGCACCATGCCCTTGCCCGGAATCGGCTCATTCATCACGACGTCGAAAGCCGACAGCCGGTCGGTGGTGACGATCAGGATCTTGTCGTCGCCGACAGCGTAGTTATCGCGCACTTTGCCGCGTCCGAGCAGCGGGAGCGACTTGATGGCGGATTGGTAGAGACTGTTCATAGAAAGCCTATCTCGAGTTTCCAAAAAGCCAAACCGGCGGGTGCTTTAACACGCCGCCGGCCAGGACTGCATTTCTATTTTCTATGGCGTAATTCTACTGCACGATTTGCGCCAATTCGCCTTTTTTGTACTTTTCAGCCATTTTTTCCAGCGGAACCGGCTTGATCTTCGACGCCTGGCCTTCGCAGCCGAAAGCGAGGAAACGCGATTTGCAGATCACCTTCGCCGCTTCGCGCGCCGGCTTCAGGTATTCGCGCGGGTCGAACTTGGACGGATTCTCGGCGAAGAAGCGGCGGATCGCGGCGGTCATCGCAAGACGGATATCGGTGTCGATATTGATCTTGCGCACGCCGTGCTTGATGCCTTCCTGGATTTCCTCGACCGGCACGCCATAGGTTTCCTTCATATCACCGCCGAACTGGCGGATCTCGGCCAGCAATTCCTGTGGCACGGATGACGAACCATGCATCACCAGGTGGGTGTTCGGAATGCGCGCATGGATTTCCTTGATGCGCTGAATGGCGAGGATGTCGCCGGTCGGCTTGCGCGAGAATTTATACGCGCCATGCGAAGTGCCAATCGCAATCGCCAGCGCATCGCACTGGGTCAGCTTGACGAAGTCGGCGGCCTGGTTCACATCGGTCAGCAACTGTTCGCGGGTCATCGTGCCTTCCGCACCGTGACCGTCTTCCTTGTCGCCCTTCATGGTTTCGAGGGAACCGAGCACGCCCAGCTCGGCTTCGACGGTGACGCCGATCGCATGCGAGAACTCGACCACCTTGCGCGACACTTCGACGTTGTACTCATAGCTGGCGACCGACTTGCCGTCTTCCATCAGCGAACCGTCCATCATCACGGAGGTGAAGCCGGATTTGATAGCAGCCATGCACACTGCCGGCGACTGACCGTGGTCCTGGTGCATCACGACGGGGATGTGCGGATAGGCTTCGACCGCCGCCTCAATCAAGTGGCGCAGGAAGGGTTCGCCCGCGTACTTGCGAGCACCGGCGGATGCCTGCATGATGACCGGCGCGCCGACCTCATCGGCGGCCTGCATGATCGCAGTGACCTGTTCCAGGTTGTTGACGTTAAACGCGGGCAGACCGTAACCGTTTTCAGCGGCATGGTCGAGCAGTTGACGCATGGATACGAGAGGCATGGTGTTCTCCAAACAATAAAATCAGTAATCGCCGATCTTCATGATCTTCAAGGCGTTGGTACCGCCGATCTGGCCCATCGGTTCACCCCAGGTAACCACAATCATGTCACCTTTTTGAACCACTCCTTTAGCCAGAAGCAAATCCTGCGCGGCTTTCAGCGTCGCTTCGCGGTCGGGGGAACGCTCCAGTTCGAAGGTGCAGACATTGCGGTAGAGCGTGGCCTTGCGCTGTGTCGCCAGGATCGGCGTGAGCGCATAGATCGGGATATCGATGTTGTGGCGACTCATCCACAGCGGGGTCGAGCCGGATTCGGTCAGTGCGACGATGGCCTTCACGCGCAAGTGATAGGCGGTAAACAATGCGCCGTAAGCGATAGACTCGTCGATGCGAGTGAATGTTGCGTTGAGGAAGTCCGCATCCAGTTTCACCACGTCCGACTTCTCGGCCTCCAGACAGATCGCCGCCATCGCTTCGACCGTTTC
>DASVLY010000233.1:0-9297 GCA_036384635.1 Noviherbaspirillum sp.
CCGTATGTCCGTCTGATCAATCGACTTATCCACAGGCGCGGTGTATTCTGCGCCTATCCATCCCCTGGTCAATTTTCAATGCACATGGGTGGTCAATTTTCGGTGCGCGCCAACATATGCCGCCCTTACGTCCCCGCCCCTTTATGCTTGGAGTCTTTTGTGCCCAAGCTTCGGCTGCCAGACGAGTCAATGCGACCCAATTCGCGGTTGAGCGCTTCGATGTTCTGCTGGTGACGGTGCGATTCCTCGTTCAGGTCGGCAAGTTGGTTCCCGCCAGCCGTGCGCTTGCGGCTTTCCACTGCGCCAAGACTTTTTTCTTCGAAGGCCAATTCGTCCAAGAGGATGTTCCTCCGTGTGATATCCCGTTCTGCTTGTTCAGAAGGACCGACCTTGAATTCCGAGTTGATGAGGGCGCCGCCTGCGGCGCCCTCCGCGTGTGTGTTGCGTCGTGCTGCTGCCTCTCTTGGGCTACCTTTCGACGAGTGTTGAGTGCAGCGCATGCTGTTCGCACTTTGCGACGCTTCGGCTTGCTGGCTCACAAGGAAGGTATGCCCCTTGCCATCCGCGCAGCTCAGGATGTCCGCATGACTCGAGCATGCGGCGGCAAGTAGAAAGATCGGAAAAAGTCGCTTCATATTGCGTGCGGCAATAATGGATTGACGCGAGCCTTCCATTGTCATTGGCCAACCTTGTTGGTGACCGCGGCGGTGATGATCTTGCGCTCGTCGTCCTGAATGACAATTTGCACTTTGTCCAAGCATTGGCCATTGACGTTTGCAGTAAAGGAACCGCCATCGGCTTCAACCTTGTCGGTTGACACACTGAGCCCTTGCGGCACTGTGGAGCTCACCTTGTACGGGGGCGTGCCGCCGTAGATGTAAAAGGTGTTGATCTGGCCCGAAGCGCACTGCCCTATCGGGCCGCTGACCTCCGCCTGGTCCGGGATTACGCGCAGTTCGGTCTGTCCGAAATTTCCGCCGCCGCCACAGGACGCCGCCGAAACCGAAAGTATCAGGATTGTGATTTTCTTCATCTTCATAATGACCTTGTTTATAGACGATTCAATTCATTGATTGATGCACGCAGCATGTGTAACGCCGCATGGAGGATAAGTGCGTTCGTTATCTGGAAGGTTGTGCGCGACTCTTTTCACGAATCGCAAGCGCACGGGGTGTTTCCACTGTTGTTTGTGCTTCGACCGGCGTGCTGATCGACTGCAGGAGTTGCTTCGTCAAGATGCGTATTCTGTCGATTTGCGCAATCAGGGCATCCTGCGCTGGCGCGTGCTCCTTTGCCTGGCTCAACGCCTCTTCGGATTGAAGCAACCGGATCAAGCCCAGGTTGTAGGAGGCACGGAAAAATTCCGGGTCAATGGCAATCGCGTTCTGGTATGCGATTGCAGAATCGTTGTATTGGCCGAGCTTGGACAGCGCATTGCCGAGCTTGTACCAAAGATAGGCATTGCGTGGATAAATCCTGATCAGGGCATCGAACTGATTTCTGGCTTCCTGCCAGTTTGCCGCCTGGTACAAGGCTTCCGCTTTTTCCAATTGGTCCAGGCCACCTGGCTTTGCCGGCTCCTGATCTGGATCATGGGGGGGGGTGGCGCAACCGAGCAGCAAGGTGGTCAAGACCAAGCAAAATAAAAGTTTTCTCATGTCGCTTCGCGTGATGGATCGTATCGATTTGTCCGGTCAATGTGGCCGAATCATTTCCTCACAAGTTCCACGCGGCGATTCTTGGCGCGACCGTCCTCCCTCCGGTTGTCGGCAACCGGATGTTCCTGTCCGAAGCCCTCCGCCACCAGCCGCTTGCCGTCAATGCCTTGCTTGATTACTTCTTTCATCACTGTATTGGCCCGTGCTTCCGACAAGATCTTGTTGCTTTTCGGGTCACCCACATTGTCGGTGTGGCCCTCGATTGACAGCTTGAGGTCCGGATTGTTTTTTAACAGAGTAACAATCTCCTTGATCGTGCCTTGTGCGTCAGGCCTGAGCCCGGCCTGATTCGTTTCGAAGTTGAGATAAAGGGGAACGAAGCCGTCTTTCTTCAGCGCGTCGTAGAGGGCGGCAGCGTTGGCCGTGACAACCTGCCGCAATGGGGCGGCTTCGACGATGGTTAACCGGTAATTTTCTCCGTCGTCATTCGGCATCTCCACGACGACGTAGGTGTTCACGCCTTCCTGCTTGAGTTGATAAACGTCGGGATAGAGATGCGAACAGCCCCGTTTGGAGGGGAGGCGAGCCGCACCGATTTGCTCCAGAGCCCGTCGGTAATTCATTTGAACTGCCGCGCAGCTCGGCGTGGACAAGCCTTTCCCGATCCGATATCCGATCTTCGTCACCTTGCCTTCCGCATGAAATGGCGTTGCCGGTTTGCCATCCTGCCACAGCTTCATGTCAAAGACCTCGAAATCCTTTTGGTCGTAGTCGTTGATGTAATAGCCGGGTACCCGCAACAGGAGAGGATGATCCTTGCTGCCCGGGCGATCTTTTTCGGCAGCAGCATGGGCAGACAGTAACGTGGAGGCAGTAAAAATAAATACCAGGGAACGTAACAGGAAGAGGAACATGATTATTTTTATTGCCTGAATTGAAAGTCACTTGACAAATCTCAAGGGTAGCATTGTATTATTAATAATGAGATAAATGCAACAAAATATGAAAAACAGTAAAACCCTGTAAATCTATTTATTAAATTTATTGAAACGATAACTGATTTATGTCAATATGATAATCTTAAATAAATGGCAACCGAATTCAATCGTTTGGTATTTCATTAATTACTTTGCATCAAAGGGCTAACATGAAAAATTTTGTGAATTTGAAAAAATCCCTCGGACAGGGGATGACGGAATACATCATCATCGTTGCATTGATTGCCGTCGCGTCAATCGGCGTTTACACAGCATTCGGCGATGTGGTGAAGGGGCAGACCGGCGTCATGGCTGCCCAGCTTGCGGGTAAGACCGGCTCTGATGCAAAAGACCAGGCAGCGACTGCGGCGGATAATGCCAATACCCGCGGCCAAGCCAACAAGACCCTGGCCAACTTCAGCGGAAACAATGAAGCTCAGTAATTGATCGTCGCCCGTCTGAACTGACATGGCCGATTCGCTGCCATGTCAGCTCAGAGGTGGTTCGTTCGAATGACGCATTGAAGCGGGCAAACATTCCTCTGTGACTGTTCGGCAGTCCGCTCCCAAGTTCCCTCCATGAATCCAGCAATCTTGCAACGGTGGCGCAGGCAAGGCGGACAGGCTTTGCTCTGGTTTATTGCAACGGCAGGCACTTGCGCTGCTGTGCTTTTCGCCGTCTTCAATGTGGGTCAACTGACTTCGGAAAAAGCCAGGCTCGTGAATACCGCGGATGCCGCGGCCTATAGCGCGGCCTTGGTGGAGGCGCGCACGCTGAATTTTGAGGCCTACCTCAATCGCGGCATCGTTGCGGACGAAGTCATTATTGCCCAAGTGGTCAGCCTCGATTCATGGGTGCATTACGTCGATCAATTGGCGACGAGGATTGCCACGCTCACCTCTTGGATCCCTTATGTGGGGCAAGTTACCAGGGCAGCGCAACAAATTGCGGATCGCGTAACGACTATCGTGGATCAGGTGGGGGATATCGCGATTCCTGTTACGGATATGCAGGCGTACAACATATTGCCGCTTGCAAGGGAGGCTGTCCATGCAAGCACCTATGTGACGATGGTGGATATCGCACGCCAGGTTGTCGCCGCAAACACGACCACCTTCGGTGGGCGCAGCGACAGCGCGCCCTACATTACGAATGCCGGCATGGCTGCGCTCGCCAAAAACGCAGTGGAGTGGCTCAACTTTACCAAGCAGTATTCGGACGACGACCGCAGCTATGCGAAACAGGTGGTTCTCGATTCGCGCGACGGATTTAGCAAGACCCGAAATGGAAGCATACTGGACTTTGAAATTCCCTTTGTGGCGCACGGCTATAAGAGGGGCGGCACCGATTTGCAGGGCTATGACCGTTGGTCAGCGTACGACAGCTACACGTTTGGCACCTGGGATTGGGGAGGTCTCTTTCATGGACCCGGCTGGGATGATTTCACTCTCGCCCAAGGAAGCGCTACGGCATCCGAAAACGGTGACGACTCTTCCGGTGGCCGGTGGTGGTCGACGTCGAGCCATGCGTTCAGCGGTTTTCACGGCATTCCTACCATTCGCGACATTGCCGATCGCGAGGCGCTGGACGAAGACACGCCAAATCACTCGCTGGCGCTGGATTTCCTGATCGAGGTGGCGAAGGATGACGGCAACCTGAAGACGAGTTCGAAAGTCGGCCTCGGAACCGGCAACTCGCAGCAATTCAACGTCAGTGAAAACCTTGCATCGGGGCGTATCAGCGCGTCTTCCAAGGCTCGCGTCTATTTCGAGCGCCCCAGTATTGCTGACGATTCAACAGCGGCATCACTGTTGCGCCGCGATGGCAAGAAGGAATACGGCAGCCTTTATAACCCGTACTGGCAGGCGCGACTGATCGATCCAAGTGTTGCGGACAAGGCGCTGTTCTATCTTGGTAACTCCGCGCTGATTCCCTTCACACCGTGACGGCTTCGATGCCACGATACATGAAAGTGACAATGATGAAATATACCTGTTTGAATCGCGTTCAAATCCTGCGTCTGGCTGCCGCCTTCATCGGCATTGCTGCCGCAGCAGGCGCGTCTGCGGGCATACCGCTTCCTAAGGCTTGCGAAGGTAACCGGCTCGCCGAAGCGCTGCCTGTGAAGGAGGAAGTGAATGGTTACCGCTTTTCCCATGCGATATGCAACGGCACGAAAGCAGAGGTCGTATATGTCGCCGGCAAGAGTGTGGTCACGTTGTCCTTGATGGATGGCTTCCACAAGCTCCACGGTGCCCACGATCCCGATCCACCGAAAGGCATGGAAGAGTTTCTCGCAAAGAGCGGGGAAAGCACTCGGCGTCTCGCGCAAACCGGAGTCACTGCGATCAAGGAGGCCGAGCCGCGCTTCATGAAAGAACCGGCCGCCCTGCAGGCGATCGGCGGTGCTGACTTTCTGTCTTTCGTTCTTCCTCTTGGAAAAGACGATGTCGGGGTCAAGGTGCCGGCCATGAAAGAAGCTCGGGGTGACTTTGAAGCGGCAGGCTTGCTGAGACAACGGTACGTACTCAATGCCGGTGTCAAACACGCCAAAGCTGGTATTGATCGTCGAGCGGCCAGGCAAACTATCGAGCCCTTCCTGAATGCTGTGAGCCTTGAAAAGTTGCCATGAACGACTCTTCTTGCGGCGCGAGTTTCATCGCCTTGACATCGGCGCGCCAAATTTGCTGTCGATACCAGCGCGGTCAAGCAGTTACCGAATTTGTGGTGATGTGCCTTGTCGCAATTCCGCTCTTCCTTGGGGTGATGTACGTGGCGAAGTACGCTGACGCAAAATACACTGCGGTTCAAGCCAGCCGATATCTCGCCTGGGAGCGCTCGGTCGACCCGTCCGGCGCGAAGTCGAACGGGCGACTGCAGCAGGAAATGGCGGTACGCATCGTCGGCAACGGCGAACGCAACGGTGGCAAGCTGCGAGACGACGACTATTCGAAAAGCAATTCGAATTCCGACGACGACTACAACCCGATGTGGTTCGATCATGCCCAGAATCGGATGCTCAATCGCCTGACCGACGTGAGCGCAGCGAACGGGCCGCAGAATAGCGGCGTTCCCGGCGCCACTGGTCTGTTCGGTACGGTACAAGCAAAGGCAATGGGGCTGAACCAGAAAGGATGGATCAAGGCGGACGCCGAAATTCCTTTTATGGATGTTACTCAATACGCGCCGCTCTCGAATGTCCAGTTCAAGGCTGGCGCGACCAATGTGATGTTGGTTGACAACTGGGGCGCAAGCGGCGCCAGCGACGTGATCGGCAAGGTGCAACGGGCGGCGCCGGAAACGCTGGTGTTCACGACCGATCCGATCAAGTCGGCGGTTCAGCTTATAAGAGATACCGCGTCGTTCTTTGAGGACTCGTTTTCCGAGTTCTACCCGGGTTGCATTGCGCCTGATGTGGTGCCTACGGATCGCCTCAAGAACTATTCAGGCTATAGCTCCTGCAGATATTGATGGCACGCGTAATTGTTTCGCTTTTGCGCGTCTGCGCTGTGCTGGCTTTTGCTGCCGGATTCTGCACCACTCCGGCCTTGGCCGAGGATTGGCCGGATATCGAAGTCCCGCCCAGATCCAGGGTGGAATGGGTGGGACGCGACATGAAGTTGAACGGCATGCCGATGCAAGTCCGGAAGTTCGAGTCGCCGTTGGGCATATCCGAGATCCTTGCGTTCTATCGTGCTCATTGGGGGACACAGCAGGAAAAGAAGTCGGTTGAGAGCAGAAGTGGCGATTGGACCATCATTGGTCGCGCACATGGGCCTTACTACCTGACGGTCCAGATGAAGACAAAGGCGAATGTCGGGACCGAGGGCCTCATCAGCGTATCGATGCTCAACAGTCGAATCAAGCCGGAGTTCCCGCTGGGGGGATTTCCCGTGCCGGGAGGCACCAAGGTGCTGTCGGTTCTGGACTCGAACGACCCGGGGAAAACTTCGAAACAAATTAAGCTGGCCAACGACGATTCGGTCATATCGAACGCCCACTACTTTGAAACTGCACTGGGATCGAGTGGATGGACGCGAAAGACGATGAGTGAACGTGGGCAGCATCCGGACCAGGCAAGCTACGACGTATTTCAAAAGGATAACCAGGAGCTGCACCTGGTGATCGTGCGCGAACCGGGGCGCACCGGGACACTGATTGTCGCCAATACGGTGGCCTATACAAATTGAATTGATTCCTGTGAAGGAAACACTCGGTACATAAGGGGAGTAATCAATAATGAAGATATTCAGACGGGAGAAAGGCCAGGCGATGGTGGAATATAGCCTGGTGTGCGCCCTCGTATTTTCCGCACTGTTTCTGGGAAATCCAAGTCCTGCGGAGTCACTGTTGGATGCGGTGAAATCGTTCTACCGCAGTTTTTCCTTTTTCATTTCCTTGAGCTGATACGACATGGCGCTGAATATCAACAAGAATGCCCTCATGCTGGCACTATCTCTCGTGCTGGGCGGCACAGCCGCATTCCTGGGGAATAAGGTAATCAAGAACCGCATTGCAGCGATTGAACAGGAAGCACAGAAAGGCAAGCAGATGGTGCAGGTCGTCGTGCCGGTCAAGGACCTGGAGCGCGGCGCGACGCTGACCCATGACATTCTCGCCGTGCGCGAAGTGCCGCGCGAATTCGCGCCTGCGAGCGCGGTTACGCCAGACAAGGTCGAGATCATAGAAAACCAGCGGCTGGTTACTGCCGTCAAGCGTGGCGAGGCACTGCTGACCGCGCATACCGAGGGTGCTGGCAACAAGGTTTTCTCCGGCATTTTGAAAAAAGGCAGCCGCGCATTGACTATCCCGGTCAATGATGAAAATTCGGTTTCCGGGATGTTGCGTCCTGGCGACCGCATCGACCTGATCGTCGTAATCAAGTCATCCCAGGCTGCTGGAGGAAAGGAGATGACTTTCCCATTGCTCTCCGACGTACCGGTTCTCGCTACAGGGCAGGCAACCAGCAAGGCCGACGCGAACAACAAGGGGGGGGAGCGCTATGCGACAGTGACCCTTGAAGTGTCGCCACAAGACGCCGATCGTATTATCGTCGCTCAGACTTCCGGGCAGTTGAAAGCTCTGCTGCGCAACCCTGAAGACAATCTCGCCAATGCCACCAGACCGATGACAGCGGACGATCTTTTCGGCGTGTCGCGCTCCGGCCGTACCCGTTCAATCGAACTGATTGTCGGCGGCGGCGGCAAGGCCGCATTCACCCTGGCGCCAATGGCGATGCAACGATAAAGCAGCACAACAACCAGCTTCCAACCAGAATGAAAACCTCTTTGATTTCGAGAGGGCTTGCCGCCCTCTACGCCCTTTGCTGTGTCGCTCTCGTCCTTGACGACGCGGCGGCTCAGACTTCTGCAGCTTCGGCACCTGCGCCCGCGCTCGACGCGCAACCTTCTATTGTTTCGAATGCGAATGCGGGTTCGCCTTTGATCACCACACTCAACACGACAACCACGATGGTGGAAACGCCGCCGTCTGCAAAAACCGGAATAAAGAGCGACGCGAGGATCAAACCCGCCGGTGCAAAGACACGAGGCAAACCCGTTCGCACGGCGGCGTTGACGCCCCCCGCCCTGGCCGTCTCGCGTGATGTCGCGCTCTACGTCGGCGAAGCCAAGGTGATCAACCAGACGCGCGTCAATCGCATTGCCATCGGCAACGGAAAACTTGTCAGTGCCACTGTAGTGGACGACAAGCAGATTCTCTTGCTTGGCGAAGCTGCGGGCCACACCGTTCTCCACGTTTGGCTCAAAGGAGGCGCCGAATTCGATATCAGCCTCCACATCGCACAGAACAACAACGAGCGGACACTTCAGGAGCTTCGCGGAATGTTGGCAGGCACTCCCGGGATTCGCGTCGAGACGATGGGCGATCGAATCGTCCTGAAAGGCGAGTACGCTAATCAAGAGGCGGTGCAGCTGGTCAAAACCATTACGGATCAGTATCCCCAGGTCATCAACATGATTCCTGCGCATCCCGCGGAAACGAAGGTATACGACGCGAAGATGGTCTACCTCGATGTCAAGGTGGTGGAGATCCGTAAGAGTGCGTTGGATCGACTGGGTATCAAATGGGGGGAAAGCGCTTCCGGACCGACCATCGCCACGAGCGGATATTTCTACGCTGATACGCAATTCCGCGGCAATCCACCTAGTGGTTTCCCGGTTACGACTGCGGCGCGGCCATTTACATCCTTTGTGGGCATCGGCAGCCAGTTAACATCGACCATCAATTTCCTCGAGCAGAACGGTGACGGCTGGACGTTGGCCGAGCCGCATTTGAGCTGTCAAAGCGGCGAAAAGGCGCGTTTCCAGGTGGGTGGCGAAATCCCGATTTCGGTATCCGCCGGACTCGGCGTGGTGCAGGTCGTCTACAAGCCCTACGGAATCATTCTCGAGTTCGAACCGACGGCTGACGGCGATGGCAACGTCACGACGAAGCTCGGCGCCGAAGTGAGCGAGATTGACGCGAAGAACAGCTCGACTGGATTGACGGCCTTCACCAAGAACAGGACCGACACCGTCGTGACAATGAAGGCCAATCAGACGCTGATCCTGTCCGGCTTGCTGAAGAATGCCGGCGCCAAGGCGCGCGACAAGGTGCCCGGTGCAGGCGACGTGCCGCTAATCGGCGGCCTGTTCCGCAAC
>DASVLY010000234.1:0-7701 GCA_036384635.1 Noviherbaspirillum sp.
CTGCTGGCGCGTGATGATCCGCATCCAGCATTATTCGATCATTACATTGCCACACTGAACCAGCTTGCTCATGACGAGCCGGCACCTATCGTGCTGCGGAAGTTCGAGCGGGCATTGTTAAAGGAGACTGGTGTAGGAGGAAATTTTACCCTTTGCACCACGACTGACCGTCCGGTTGAACAAGCTGAAATATACGTGCTCGATCCGGAGCGTGGGCCTCGCCTGCCGCATCCAGCGGATACCTCGCCGCGCGTGTCCGGTAAAACCTTGCTCGACATGGAGCGAGAGGATTACTCTGATAGCACCACGCAAATGCAGAGCAAGTTCCTGATGCGCTTTCTACTTGCGCATCATTTAGGCGGAGCGCCGCTCAATACGCGGCAGATTCTGATAGATTTAATGCAGTTATAACGCCCATTTCTTGCCATGAGCCTCTTACATCCCAATTCCCCTGTTATCGACCTAGGTGTCAATATCGACCATGTCGCCACCTTGCGCAATGCGCGCGGTACCGTGTATCCCGATCCCGTGCAGGCGGCGCTGCTGGCCGAGGAATCCGGTGCCGACTGCATCACGTTGCACATGCGCGAAGACCGCCGCCATATCAAGGATGCGGATGTCGAAGCGATTCGCCCGCAGTTGCGCACACGCATGAACCTGGAAGCGGCGGTGACTCCCGAAATGATCGATTTTGCCTGCCGCATCAAGCCGCATGACGTATGCCTTGTTCCGGAACGGCGCAACGAGGTGACGACCGAAGGCGGCCTAGACGTGGTGAAGCACTTTTCCGATGTGCAGGCCGCAGTACGTCAGTTGCAGGTCGAAGGCATTCGCGTGTCTCTGTTCATCGATGCGGACGACGCGCAGATCAAGGCTGCGGCCGAAACTGGTGCACCGGTAATCGAAATCCATACCGGGCGCTATGCGGACGCGAGCAATGAGAGCGAGTTGGAACGGGAACTGGCGCGGGTGCAGGCGGGCGTTCTGGAAGGCGTCAAGCACGGTTTGAAGGTCAATGCCGGCCATGGCCTGCACTACACCAACGTGCAGGCGATTGCCGCAATTCCCGAAATTGCCGAACTCAATATCGGACATGCAATCGTGTCTCATGCGCTCTTTATCGGCTGGAAGAACGCGGTTAAGGAAATGAAAGCGATCATGGTTGCGGCGCGCTTGGGCGTTCACAAGAAATGATCTACGGTATCGGTACCGACATCATCCAGATTTCACGGATCGAAAGTGCGTTGGCACGCAACGGGGAACGTTTTGCCGAAAAAATCCTCGGACCGGAAGAGCTGGAGAAATACCGGCGCCGCAAGGCGAAAGTCGAAGCGCGCGGAATCCGTTTTCTGGCGACGCGCTTTGCCGCCAAAGAGGCGTTTTCCAAGGCGATCGGCTTGGGAATGTGCATGCCGATGACTTGGCGTGCGATGCAGACCTTGAACGCCGCCAGCGGAAAACCGGTTGCGGTCACCAGCGGCGTACTAAAAGAATTTATGGAGCAGAATGGTTTGACCGCGCAGGTGTCGATTACAGACGAAGCCGATTACGCGGTCGCCTTCGTGATAGTGGAGAAGAAATGAAAGCAATGGCAGCAACGCTTGGTCCGGTGATGCTCGATGTGGTCGGCACCCGGTTGAGCGAAGACGATATTCGGCGCATCCGGCATCCGTTGACCGGCGGCGTGATCCTGTTTGCACGTAACTACGAAAACCGCGAACAGTTGTGCGAACTGACTGCCGCGATTCATGAGGTGCGTCCTGGCGTATTGATCGCGGTTGACCATGAAGGCGGGCGTGTGCAGCGTTTCAAGACCGATGGTTTTACCAAACTGCCGCCGATGAGCAAGCTTGGTCAATTATGGGATCGTGATGTATTCGAAGCGACCAAGGCGGCAACCGATATCGGCTTCGTGCTGGCCGCCGAGTTGCGCGCTTGCGGCGTCGACCTGTCGTTTACGCCGGTGCTCGACCTTGACCACGGCCAGTCGGGCGTGATCGGGGACCGAGCGTTTCATCGTGATGCGCGTGTGGTTACGATGCTGGCGAAAAGCCTCAATCACGGGCTGGCGCTCGCAGGCATGGCTAACTGCGGCAAGCATTTCCCAGGACATGGATACGCGGAAGCCGATTCGCATGTTGCAATTCCGGTCGACGAGCGCGATCTTGAAAAGATTCTCGCGGAAGATGCCGCTCCCTATGGCTGGCTCGGCTTGGGGCTGGCCGCAGTGATGCCGGCGCATGTGATTTATCCGAAGGTCGACAAGCAGCCGGCGGGTTTTTCGAAGAAGTGGCTTTCCATCTTGCGCAAGGACATGGGATTTGAAGGTGTGATCTTCAGCGATGACCTGAGTATGGAAGGTGCGAGCGTTGCCGGGAGCGTGGTTGATGGGGCGCATGCTGCGTTGGTAGCCGGCTGCGACATGGTTTTAATCTGCAATTCACCGGACAAGGCAGATGCGTTACTGGAGGGATTGAAGGTGGAGGCGGGCGTTGCGGCGGAAGCATCCGCCGCGCGCATCGCGGCACTCGTGCCACAGGACTTCGCGCTCACCTGGGATGCGTTACAGGATGACGCGCGCTATCGTGCTGCGAAACAAACCGCGGAAGCGTTGACTGCCGCCGCCTGATGGCTGATTGCGACGATGTCGGATACCGCTGCTCCTGATCCGCGCGCGGCCGTTCTCGAGACCGTCGCCAAACTTCCGCATCTGCCAGGCGTATACCGCTACTTCGATGCGGACAACAATCTGCTGTACGTCGGCAAGGCGCGCGACCTCAAGAAGCGCGTCTCCAGCTATTTCCAGAAGACGCTGACCAGTCCGCGCACGGCAATGATGGTCGAACGCATCGTGCGGCTGGAGACGACGGTCACGCGCAGCGAAGCCGAGGCGTTGCTGCTTGAAAATAACCTGATCAAGACCCTGCAGCCGCGCTATAACATTCTGTTCCGCGACGACAAATCTTATCCCTATCTGAAAATCACCGGGCAGGATGTGCCGCGCATGGTGTACTATCGTGGCGCGGTCGACAAGAAGAACCAGTACTTTGGGCCATTTCCGAGTGCATGGGCGGTGAAAGAGTCGATGCAGATTTTGCAGAAAGTATTCAGGCTGCGTACCTGTGAGGACACGGTATTTGCGAACCGCACGCGCCCTTGTTTGCTGTATCAGATCCAGCGCTGCAGCGGGCCGTGCGTAAATGCGATCAGCCGCGAAGAGTATGCGATCGATGTTGAGAATGCCGCCAAATTCTTGCGCGGGCGGCAAAATGAAGTGCTGGAAGCGCTGGAAAAGAAAATGCACGCATTCGCCGCCGAGCTCAAGTTCGAGCAGGCGGCCGCAGTGCGCAACCAGATTACTGCGCTGTCGCGCGTGCTGCATCAGCAGAGCATGGAAACAGTGGGCGATGCCGATATCGACATCATAGCCGTGATCGTGCAGGGGGGGCGTGCCTGCGTGAACCTGGCGATGGTGCGCGGCGGGCGGCATCTGGGGGATCGTGCGTATTTTCCCAGCCATGTCGATCATGCGCTTGCGTCTGGCGATGATGCAGTCGAAGTCGAGGTGCTGAAGGCGTTCCTGGCGCAGCATTACATCGACAAATTCATTCCAGCGACACTGATTCTGAATGTCGAATTCGACGAACCGGCGTTGATCATGGCGCTGGCGGAGCAATGCGGCCATCGGATCAACTTGGTGTTCCAGCCGCAGGGACAGCGGCGGCAATGGCTGGAGATGGCGCACAAGGGTGCTGAGATCGCACTGGCGCGGCTGCTGTCGGAACAGGGTTCGCAGCAGGCGCGCACACGCGCGCTGGTAGATGCGCTCGGGTTGGACGATGCCAACATCGACAATTTGCGCGTCGAGTGTTTCGACATCAGCCATACGCAAGGCGAAGCGACTCAGGCTTCGTGCGTGGTGTTCCATCACCACGTAATGCAGAACGGCGAATATCGGCGCTACAACATTATCGGCATCACGCCCGGCGACGATTATGCGGCGATGCGCCAAGTGCTGACGCGGCGCTATGAGAAAGTCGCGAACGGCGAGGGCGTGATGCCCGATGTCGTGTTGATTGATGGCGGCAAGGGACAGGTCGAGATGGCGCGCCAGGTGTTTTCCGAGCTTGGTCTGGACATCGGCCTGATCGTCGGTGTTGCCAAGGGCGAAGGACGCAAGGTCGGCCTCGAAACGCTGGTGTTTGCCGACGAGCGTGCTCCGCAGGAATTGGGCAAGGAATCCGCCGCGTTGATGTTGATTGCGCAGATTCGCGACGAAGCACATCGCTTTGCAATCACTGGCATGCGTGCCAAGCGCGCGAAGGCGCGTCAGACCTCGCGGCTTGAGGAAATCGAAGGCATCGGCGCGAAACGGCGGCAGAAACTGCTGGCGCGTTTTGGCGGTTTGCGCGGCGTGGTGGATGCCAGTGTGGAAGAGCTGGCATCGGTGGAGGGTGTTTCACGGCAACTAGCGGAAGAGATTTATCGGCAGTTGCATTAGGGCCTGTCATCAATGAGTTTGGGAGATGCGTTCATTCCCAAACGCGTGCTGCGGGTGGCGCGTGGCGCCGCAAAGGCTGGGCGCCTTTGCCAGCCATGCAACGCCCGTAGCGCGCGTTTGGGAATGAACCCGGAGGGAACGGGCCGTATGCGTCGCATGCCGGTGTTGCGGCTCCTTGCCGTAGCACCGCTACGACGCGTCGCCGCGCCTGGGCCTGCAACGCATACGGCCCGTTCGCACTCCCCAACTCATTGATGACAGGCCCTAATCAGGTGCACATTGCAGTTCGGGCAAGTTCCACGCGATAATCGAGGTTATTCAGAAACTCCGACATATGCCATTCAATATCCCGATTCTGCTTACCTGGCTGCGCGTGGCGCTTATCCCGCTGGTGGTAGGCGTGTTTTATTTGCCCGACGTTTGGTTGTCGCCCTATGCGAAGGGCGTTGCGTCGACCGCCGTGTTCATTGTCGCTGCCGTCACCGACTGGTTCGACGGTTTTCTTGCTCGGCGCTGGAACGAAACCTCCGCGTTCGGTGCCTTTCTCGATCCGGTTGCGGACAAGTTGATGGTTACCGGAGCGCTCTTGCTGCTGGTTGAATTCGAGCGCGTGAATGCCGTGATCGCCTTCATCATTATTGGACGCGAGATCGCGATTTCGGCGCTGCGTGAGTGGATGGCGCAGATTGGGGCAGCAAAATCGGTTGCGGTCAGTTCGATCGGCAAAATCAAGACGACTGCGCAAATGATCGCGATTCCGATGCTGCTATATAGCGATACGTTATTCGGAATCGATACTCGTTACTGGGGCGCTTGGCTGTTGGTGATTGCCGCTGTACTGACGGTATGGTCGATGTTTTACTATCTGCAAAAAGCATGGCCGCTCATCAAGGAAAAAGCGGATCGATGAGAGGGAGATTGCGGCTCTGTGCTTGACAGAAAACGGCAGTCCGCTATAATGTGTGCCTGTCGTCGATGCGGGAATAGCTCAGTTGGTAGAGCGCAACCTTGCCAAGGTTGAGGTCGAGGGTTCGAGACCCTTTTCCCGCTCCAGAGATTCCGAAGGAGGCTTATAGCGAGCTTCCTTTTTTATTTGAGAGGGTTGGCCTGTCGGGCGTCGAACGATCTTTTCAGATAACAGTCGCAGTACATACGCGGGAATAGCTCAGTTGGTAGAGCGCAACCTTGCCAAGGTTGAGGTCGAGGGTTCGAGACCCTTTTCCCGCTCCAGATTCAAGAGGGTGCCTATATCGCATTCCTTGCCATTCGAGAGTTTCAATAACGGACGAATGTGCAGCATGGTTTCGGGTATTGTGTTTAAATGCATTCCATGGCGGGGTAGCAAAGTGGTTATGCAGCGGCCTGCAAAGCCGTCTACGCCGGTTCAATTCCGACCCCCGCCTCCAGTTTTCCGAAAAAGCGCCACGTGCGCTTTTTTTTACTTGTGCGGTGGATTAAGAAACAGAAACTGCACGGGCCCGAGTGGTGAAATTGGTAGACACAGCGGACTTAAAATCCGCCGCTTACCCGAGAGGGGGCGTACCGGTTCGATTCCGGTCTCGGGCACCATTTCTCTGAAGCAATAAGTCTCATATCGTCTCATAACCCGCATGGTGCCTGGCTTTGCGGGTTTTCTGTTGTCTTGTCACGTCTCTGGCGGTAGCATGAGATACCAACAAATTGTTGGTACTTTTGTTGGTACTTTTGTTGGTACTTTTGACCCTGTTGGTACTTTTTGAATTTTCACATCCAACACCGACACCGGAGGGGGCATGGGACTGACCGATACCTTCGTTCGACAGGTGAAGCATAGCGGTGCGCCGGCTGGCGACAAGCACACCGACGGACAAGGCTTGTTTCTGCTGGTACGAGTCACCGGTAAATACTGGCGCCTGAGCTACCGCTTTGATGGCAAGCAGAAGACGCTGGCGCTGGGCGTGTATCCGGCCGTGTCGCTGTATTGCCGCTGTACACCGGCCGAGTGTCGTCCCTTCTTCAGGAAGCCCGTCTCGTCGACCACCAGCACGCCTTCTTTGCTGCCAAGTTCCTGCACGACATAATCAATCAAATCCGTCGCGCACGGCATCGCAGTCCCAGTGTGCCCGGTCCGGCAAATGCTGCACGCTGTATGGCGAGAGATGGCCGGTCGCTTCCGCCAATTGCCAACCGTTCTTGCGCTCGACCGGCCGCAGCAAGCCGATCAGGTAATCCAGGGCACGCTCCTGCATCTCGCGCCGTCCAAAGCGGTAGGCCACATACGCGAAGAGGTCTTCCAGTTCAGAAAACCATTGTTCCGAGTAACGGCTGTATTGTTCGATGACATCGTTCATCGCTCGCTCCAACGTCTTGCTTGAATGCATTGGACTGCCGCTCCAGATGAAGATTTACAGAATTACAACTGTAGTACTAGGGCGTGTCATCAATTGAGCCAAGTGATGGCGGCGGGTAAGCGTCTGCTGAGCACCGTCTGGACGTAGCAGGCCGAAAGCGCCAGAGTGGTTCCCGCCACAATTTGACGGGAACCATCATGGACTCCACTGCACACTCCGGCAGCCGCAAGGGGCGGCCGAACTATCCGATCGATTTCAAACGGCGCCTGGCGCAGCAGGCTTGCGAACCCGGCATGTCGGTGTCGCGCCTGGCGCGCAAGCACGGCATCAATGCCAACATGCTGTTCAAATGGCGTCGCCATTACCGCGCCGGTCTGCTCGGCGCTACGCCGTCGCCAACCCTGCTGCCGGTGACGATTGCCGAGGCATCGGCCCCCATTACTGCTGGCGCAACACCGGCAGGGCGCATCGAGATCGCCATTACCGATGCTGTCGTGCGCATCGAGGGCGCCGCTGATGCCGCCACCGTGCGCGCCGTCCCGCAAGGATTGCGCGCATGATCGGCCTGCCTGCGGGAACCCGCATCTGGCTCGTGGCCGGCATGACCGATATGCGCTGCGGCTTCAACGGCCTGGCCGCCAAGGTCCAGACCGCGCTGGCCGAGAATCCATTCTCCGGCCACGTCTTCGTCTTCCGCGGCCGGCGCGGCGACATCATCAAGGTGCTGTGGTGGAGCGGCGACGGCTTGTGCCTGTTCGCCAAGCGCCTCGAACACGGCCATTTCGTCTGGCCGCAGGCCGTCGACGGCAGCGTGTCGCTCACCCAGGCGCAATTGTCGATGCTGCTCGAAGGCATCGACTGGCGCCGCCC
>DASVLY010000235.1:0-8960 GCA_036384635.1 Noviherbaspirillum sp.
CCATCTGCTTCAGGAAAGTCCTCACCTGGTTGAGCTTTTCCTTGGACGGTCCTGCATGCACGCGGTACACGCCCGGATGCTTGTGCCGCGCCAGCAAATCGGCAGCGCAGACATTCGCCGCCAGCATGCATTCCTCGATCAGCCGGTGTGCGTCGTTGCGGGTGCGCGGCAAAATCTGCTCGATCTTGCCGGCTGCATTGCACACGATATAGGTTTCGGTTGTCTCGAAATCGATCGCCCCGCGCGCCTGGCGCGCTTTCAGCAGCGCTTTGAAGACATCGTACAGATTCAGCAGATGCGGCACCAATGACTGACGCTTCGCCGCCTCCGTGCCCTTGGTGTTGGCGAGGATCGCTGCCACCTCGGTATAAGTCAGGCGTGCGGCGGAATGCATCACTGCAGGATAAAACTGGTAAGCCTTGACCTCTCCTTTGGCAGTAATGACAGCGTCGCACACCAGTGTCAGGCGATCGACATCGGGATTCAGCGAACACAGGCCGTTGGACAGCTTCTCCGGCAGCATTGGGATCACACGGCGCGGGAAATACACTGACGTACTGCGTTCGAGCGCATCGGCATCGAGCGCGTCACCCGGCTTCACATAGTGGCTTACATCGGCAATCGCGACGATCAGTCGGAATGCCTTGCTGCGGCCGAACTTGACCGGTTCGCAGTACACCGCATCGTCGAAGTCACGCGCATCTTCGCCATCGATAGTCACCAGTGGAATATCGCGCAAATCGACACGATCAGCCAGATCGACATCGCACACTTCAGCCGGCAGCTTCGCCGCCAGCTTCTTCGCTGCAGCAGAAAATTCATGCGGCACGCCGTATTTACGTACCGCGATCTCGATTTCCATGCCGGGATCATCGATGTCACCAAGGATTTCGACGATCTTTCCGACCGGCTGCGTATAGCCCGACGGCTGCTCGATCAGCTCGACGCTGACCACCTGCCCCGTTTTCGCCTTGCCAGGAGAACCGGACAACAGGATATCCTGGCCTATGCGCTTGTCTTCCGGAGCGACGATCCAGACGCCATTTTCGTTCAGCAGGCGACCGATCACATGCGTATTGACGCGCTCGATCACCTCGACGATCGAGCCTTCATGCCGCCCGCGCCGATCGGTGCCGACAATGCGCACCTGCACACGGTCGCCATGCAGCACCTTCTGCATTTCCTTTTCCGGCAAAAAGACATCATCGCCGCCATCGTCGGGAATCAGGAAACCATAGCCGTCTCGGTGGCCGCTGACACGCCCCTCAATAAAGTTGGGCTGATGAGTGAGCTGATACTGACCGTTCCGGGTCGGCTTGATCTGACCATCACGTTCCATCGCATTTAAGCGGCGCATCAGGCCGTCCAATTCGTTGGGTTTGACATCAAGTGCCGCAGCGAGAGTATGCACATCCTGAGGTTCAGCCGCGGTGCGTAAGATGCCGAGAATTTCCTCCCGGCTGGGGATAGTGTAGGAGAATTGGTTCAAAAGGGTACTTCTGCACATTATTATTAATACAGGGGGTTAAGTGTAACGGAGGACTTCGGTTTTACCCAACCCCAACTTTCGCAAAAATTCCTTGCTTCAGTGAATTGACATCCTCAAGAATTCCGCTATAATTTTGGTCTTTCGCATCGCCCAGATGGCGGAATTGGTAGACGCACTAGGTTCAGGTCCTAGCGGTGGCAACACTGTGGAGGTTCGAGTCCTCTTCTGGGCACCAGTTTAAAAAGGTCCGCACTTGCGGACCTTTTTCTTTTCCGGTCCATACTTAAGGCGCTGCGCCAAAATAACTTGCACAATCTTACTGTGCCGCAGCTGGCAGCGCTGCTGCGTTACGCACTGCGGGATGCCGCACCTTGCATCCGGCTACGCCCGCAAATTGCACAACTTATTCCAGCACGGCACCTAAAAAGAAGAAAACCCGTTGGTCGGTCTGCCAACGGGTCTTTTCTTTTTCACCACCGCCAATATTTAATTTGAGTCAGAAATAAAGACCAAGTTTCATTCAATACCCACAGGTCTTTTTCCCCTGACACCCCATTTGCTATGCGAATGGATGACGCAGAACAATGGTTTCCTCACGGTCAGGTCCGGTCGACACCATATCGACCGGCACGCCAACCAGCTCCTCGATGCGCTTGATATATGCCCGGGCGTTAGGGGGCAACGCAGCAAGCGATTTGGCGCCAACGGTAGACTCTTTCCACCCCGGCATTTCCTCATAAATCGGCTCGCAACGACCGGCGTCTTCGGCACCAACCGGGAACACATCAATGATTTTGCCATCGAGCTTGTAACCAATGCAAAGCTTGAGAGATTCCAGTCCGTCGAGCACGTCCAGCTTGGTCAGACACATGCCGGAAAGGCCGTTGATCTGTACAGAACGGCGCAGCAGCGCTGCATCGAACCAACCGCAGCGGCGCGCACGACCGGTCACTGTACCGAACTCATGACCAACGCTCGCGAGATGCTTGCCGATACCCTGGTCGGTGGGCAGCTCCGACGGAAACGGGCCGGAACCGACGCGGGTGGTGTAGGCCTTGGTAATGCCCATGATGTAGTGCAGCATATTGGGCCCAACGCCGGAACCTGCTGCCGCATTGCCTGCAACACAGTTACTCGAGGTTACGAATGGATAAGTACCGTGATCCACGTCGAGCAGACTGCCCTGCGCGCCTTCAAACAGCAGACTGGCACCTGCCTTGTGTATCGCATATAAGGTGCTCGATACATCAGCCACCATCGGCGCAATACGCAATGCTGTTGCCAACGCATCGTCCAACGTCTTTTGATAATCCACCGGCTGAGCCTTCAGATAGTTCGACAGCACGAAATTATGATAATCAAGATTTTCCTTCAACTTCTCGGCAAAGCGGGCTTCATTAAGCAGATCAGCAACCCGGATCGCGCGGCGCGCGACCTTGTCTTCGTAGGCCGGGCCGATGCCTTTGCCAGTGGTGCCAATCTTGGCGGCGCCACGTGCAGCCTCGCGCGCCGCATCCAGAGCGGTGTGGTACGGAAGGATAACCGGGCAGGCTTCCGACACTTTCAGGCGCGATACCACTTCCACGCCGATTCCCTGCAGCTTGTCGATTTCACGTAGCAAATCCGGCACCGACAGCACGACACCATTGCCAATATAGCAGGCCACGCCGGCACGCATGATGCCGGAAGGGATTAATTGCAGCGCAGTCTTCTGCCCACCGATCACCAACGTGTGGCCGGCATTATGTCCGCCCTGAAAGCGGACAACTCCCTGTGCATGATCAGTCAACCAGTCGACGATCTTCCCTTTTCCCTCATCGCCCCATTGGGTACCGATGACAACGACATTTTTTGCCATGCTGTTAACCTAGTTTTTTAAGAATCCAGTTTCCATTTTCGAACACGACTGAGCGATCGCAGTCGAATTCATCGTGATCGTTTTCATGACCCGGCAAGGTCTGGATCACGACCTCTCCCTGCTTGCGTAATTGCGCGATCATTTCCCTCAGCGACGCCTCAGTGCTCCAAGGTGCACGAATCGCGCACTTGCGCTCCACGCCCGGTGTCAGGCGCGCCAGTTCGCGCAAGTCCAGTGAAAACCCCGTCGCCGGGCGGGCGCGACCGAAAGCCTCGCCGACTTGGTCATAACGTCCGCCACGCACCATCGCATTCGGCAGACCCGGCACATAAACAGCAAACATCACGCCGCTGTGGTAATGGTAACCGCGCAAATCAGCCAGATCGACCGTCACACTGGCCGTACTAGCCTGAGTGATTAGAAATTCCAACTCATTCAATGCCTTGGAAATCCCCGGCATCTTCGGCAATATCTGGCGTGCCCGAGCGACCGTCGCCGCATCACCATACAACCCAGGTAGCGCCAGCAGCGCCTCCCGAGTAACGGCATCAAATTCCTTCGTCACCGTCCGCAGCCCCGGAAGGTCCTTCGCCTCCAGCAAACCGAACAGCTCGGCTTCCCGCCTCTGCGCCTTTTCATCATTGGCGATAATAGCGCGCAACACACCCACATGACACAAATCCAGGCGTACCTGCGTGATTCCCGCCAGCGCCAGCGACGCCAGCGCCAGCTCCTGAATCTCTGCATCAGCCTCCAACCCGGCATGTCCGTAAATTTCAGCACCGATCTGCAGCGGCTCACGTGTCGCATGTAAGCCGGAGGGACGAGTATGCAGGACGCTACCCGCATAACATAGTCTCGTCACCGACTCGCGATTAAGCAGATGAGCATCGATGCGCGCAACCTGGGTCGTCATATCCGCACGAATTCCCATCGTTCGCCCTGATAACTGGTCAACCAGCTTGAAAATGCGCAGATCCATGTCCTGCCCGGCACCGGTCAACAGCGATTCCAAGTATTCCAGTATCGGTGGCATCACCAACTCGTAACCATACAAACGGAAATTATCGAGCAATGTGCGCCGCAAGTCTTCAATCTTGCGCGCCTCAGACGGCAAGACATCGGCGATGTTTTCAGGTAGAAGCCAGTTGGGCATGACAGAAATACTTTACGAAAATAATTCGACCAGACCCAGCAGCACCAGACCACACAGCAGTGCGAGCATGCCCAGGAAGCGGATCTGGCCGTCGGACAAATGGGTAATGCGGTTAAATGTTTCGCGCCAATGTCTGGGAAAGAGAAATGGAATGATGCCTTCCAATAACAGCATCAACCCAAAGGCGACAATCCACGACCATTTCACGACACACCTGTGTCATTTCTTCGAGCCCGCAGATACGCCCAAGCCAGGACTCTTGAAATACCTGAAGAACTCCGAACTTGGATCAACCACCATCATGTCGCTGCGATTTTTAAAACTTGCGCGATACGCTTCGAGGCTGCGATAAAACCTGAAGAATTCCGGATTCTGGCCAAATGCCTGTGCATAGACCTGCGATGCTTTCGCATCGCCGTCACCACGGATGTTTTCCGCATCGCGATAGGCTTCAGCAAGAATCACCGTGCGCTGCCTGTCCGCATCGGCACGGATCTTTTCCGATTCTGCAGACCCAGTCGAACGCAACTCGTTTGCCACCCGCGCACGTTCCGCCTTCATCCGCTCGTATACCGAATTATTTATCTGTTCGACATAATCGACCCGTTTGAGGCGCACATCGACAATCTCGACGCCGATCTGCCTTGCTTCGTCCATGACTTTTTTGTGGATCGCATCCATCACCTTGCTGCGCTCGCCGGAGATTACCTCACGCACGGTACGCTTGGTAATCTCGTCATTCAACGCTGCCTTTACGATCTGCGACATGCGATCCTGCGCACGCCGCTCGTCGCCGGTAAAACTGATGAAATACAGGCGTGGATCAGTGATGCGCCACTTGACATAGGCATCGACCAGAATGTTCTTCTTTTCAGCAGTGATGAAGCGATCAGCCTCCGGCGTGTCGAGCGTCAGGAGCCGCTTGTCCAGAAACAGCACGTTCTGAAACGGCGGCGGCAGTTTGAAATGCAAACCAGGCTCATTGATCACTTTCTTGACTTCACCCAGCGCGAACACAATCGCATATTGGCGCTGGTCGACCACGAATAAAGTCGACAGCAATATCGACAGGACGATCAGTAGCGCAATGATATAGGAAACCAGACGATTCATTACCGTGTCTCCCTGTCGCGCGAATCGCGGCTGTCACGGCTGCGTGAATCTCTTAGTCTTTGCGTTTCCATCGATTGCATCGGTTCGTTATTCGGAGCAACGATCGGTGCCTGCGGCACAGGTGAAGAGTTTGCTTTACCTGCGTCACCAGCAGCAGATTGCCCGATCAGCTTATCAAGCGGCAAATACAACAGATTGCTGCCGTTCTTGCTGTCAACGATGAGCTTGGTTGTATTAGAGAAAATCTGTTGCATCGTCTCCAGATACATCCGATCTCTTGTCACCGCTGGTGCCTTCTGATATTCGACCAACACCTGCTTGAAGCGGGAGGCATCGCCCTGAGCATTGGCAATTACACGTGCCCGATAGGCTTCGGCCTCCTGCAGCAGACGCGATGCGGCACCCCGTGCCTTGGGTATCACGTCATTCGCATACGCCTGACCTTCATTCTTCTGGCGCTCGCGGTCTTGCCCTGCCTTGACCGCATCGTCAAACGCTGCCTGCACTTGCTCCGGCGGCTGCACACCCTGCATCGTGACGTTGGTTATCTGCACGCCGGACTTGTAGCGGTCGATGATCTGCTGCATCAGTTGGCCGACTTCGAGCGCGACCTTCTCGCGCCCCTCGTACAGCACAAAGTCCATCTTGCTGCGACCGACAACTTCGCGGATCGCAGTCTCGGCGACTTGACGCACCGTATCTTCCTGATCACGATTATTGAAAACCCAGTCAGACGCATTCTTGAGTTTGTACTGGACCGCGAACTGAATGTCGATGATGTTTTCATCATCGGTCAGCATCAACGCCTCTCTCGCCTGCTTATTCCGTACATTGGAACGATAACCGACCTCGACCGTTCGGACCTGGGACACGTTAACAATCTCATGACTCTGGATCGGGTACGGCCAACGCCAATTGAAACCTGCCGGCGTCATGTGTCTGTATTTACCAAAAGTCAGCACCACGCCGGTCTGGCCTTCCTGCACGATGAAGAATCCACTGACCAGCCACAAGAACAGAATGATCGCTCCAATCAGCCCGAGCCCGATGCCGGTACCGCGCATATCAGGCCCCATACCGCCGCCCCTGTTCCCGAATAGCCGATTCAAACGCTGATTGAATTCCCGCCAGAGCTGGTCCAGATCGGGAGGCCCCTCGTTCGGTTTCTTATCACCCTGATTCTGGCCATTGTCTGGAGAGCCACGACCCCATCGTGGGTCATTCAAGGAAAACTTCAGGCCAAATTTTTTTAGTAGAGGAACAGGCATTCTCTCGCTATCCGGCTAAGAGTGATGGGTCGCAATGCGAGTATTTTTAGGTATGGGCATCGTCGATCGCCCTAACCGGCATAGTATCGAGACGCGCAACCGCGCTTGCTTTCGCATGCTCAGCAATGGCCTCGCGAAGCAAGTCAAGGCCCGCGCCAGTCTGGGCGCTGATAAAAACACGCTGGATTTTATCATATTCATCACGAGCGAAAGCCGGCTGTAGCCCGGCGGCATCAATCTTGTTCCAGATCAAAATCTGAGGAATGTGATCAGCGCCGATTTCGGCCAGCACCGAATTAACCTGCTCGATCTGTTCCATGCGAACCGGGGTAGCAGCATCAACCACATGCAACAGCAGGTCGGCGTGGATTGTCTCTTCCAGTGTGGCACGAAAAGCCGCGACCAACTGGTGCGGCAATTCACGGATGAATCCTACGGTATCGGAAATGACGATACTACCAGCGTCACCCAGATAGATGCGGCGCGAGGTTGTATCGAGAGTTGCAAACAGCTGGTTGGCTGCATAAGCCTGTGCCTTGGTCAGCGCGTTGAATAGCGTCGATTTGCCCGCATTGGTATAACCGACCAACGACACTGAAAATGTTCTGTTGCGATTGCGCGCACGCCTCTGTGTTTCACGCTGCCGCCTCAATTTATCCAGCCGGGTGCGCAGCATTTTCACTCTGTCACCGAGCAGGCGGCGGTCGGTTTCCAACTGCGTTTCGCCGGGGCCACGTAGGCCTATCCCTCCCTTTTGTCGTTCCAGGTGGGTCCAGCCGCGAACCAGACGCGTTGCCAGATGCTGCAATTGCGCCAGTTCGACCTGCACCTTGCCCTCGTGGCTTTGCGCACGTTGCGCGAAGATATCGAGAATGAGGCTGGTACGGTCGACCACACGCACTTTCAGGTGGCGCTCCAAGTTACGCTGCTGCGCGGGCGACAATGCGTGATCAAAGATGACGATGTCGAGCCGCTGGCTGGCGACAGCGGCGGCGACTTCATCCGCCTTGCCCGCCCCTACGAACAACGCAGCATCTGGACTGGAACGCTTGCCTGTAATAATAACGACGGGATCAGCCCCTGCTGATCTGGACAGCAGGGAGAGCTCATCAAGACTGGCGGCAAAATCCCCCTTGCCGAAGTCAACGCCGACTAAGGCAGCACGCATGGGGTAGGCAGATGGCGTAACGATATGCTATTCCGAATCGGATTCAAGATTGAGGTTGACAGCGCGTGCCGGCACCACAGTGGAAATGGCGTGTTTGTACACCATTTGCGTGACGGTATTACGCAGTAGAACGACGTATTGATCAAACGACTCGATGTGGCCCTGAAGCTTGATACCGTTGACGAGATAAATCGAAACGGGAACATGCTCTTTACGTAAAGCATTGAGGAACGGGTCTTGTAACAATTGCCCTTTATTGCTCATGGCGGCTCCATTGTGTAATTGTGATTAGGAGTTGGCAGCTACCCAAAAAATCTCAAGTAGCCAGTGAATTACGACTGTAATCGATTTTTGCAATTCGCGCCAATTCCATGCTAAGAAAAACGCTATTTTTCATCCTTGGCAAAAGGATTCTTGCTCGAACGCAGCTCGATACGTAATGGAGTCCCGATCAGCGAAAAAGTTTCGCGAAAGTGCTTTTCGAGATAACGCTTGTAATTGTCGTCAATCGCCTCCAGTGCATTGCCGTGAATAACAACGATCGGCGGATTCTGCCCGCCTTGGTGGGCATAGCGCAGTTTCGGGCGAATCGAACCTTTACGGCGTGGCTGCTGATGCTCAACCGCCTCGATCAGCGCGCGCGTTAAACGCGGCGTCGACAGCTTCGCCATCGCCGCTGCATACGCGCTGTCGATTGATTTCATCAGCGGACCGATGCCTGCTCCTTTTAGTGCTGAAATGAAGTGAAATTTGGCAAAGAACAGGAAGTTAAGCTTGCGTTCCATGTCCATTTTGATCTGATCGCGCTTGTCGGCATCCAGACCATCCCACTTGTTGACACCCACAACAAGCGCACGACCGGACTCCAACACGAAGCCCGCAATATGCGCATCCTGCTCGGAAATATC
>DASVLY010000236.1:0-3490 GCA_036384635.1 Noviherbaspirillum sp.
CATGGACACGCGGCGCAGTCTCCCATTGCGAAAATCGACGAGTCGCGCGTGGTCTGCAGCGTGGGTTGAACGACGAGCTGATTGATGCGGTTGGTTTCGAGGCCGTCGAGATGCTTCACGAAGTCGGGCACCTTGATGCCGGCCGCCCAAGCCACGATTTCACTCGGGATGAATTTGCCGCTGGCCATTTTCACGCCGTCTTTCGTTATCTCCGTCACTTTTTCATTGGTATGGACTTCGATATGCAGGTTGTGCAATTCATGCTCAACCGCGTTCGACAGCCGTTCCGGCAATGCCTGCAGCAGGCGCGGCCCGGCTTCCACAACGACGATTCTGATGTCTTTGTCGGGATCGAAATTGGTCAACCCATAGTTTGAAATGATCGTGGCGGTGGTGTGCAGTTCTGCCGACAGCTCCACGCCAGTGGCGCCGCCGCCGATGATGGTGATGGTGAGGTGTGCGTCGTTGGTTTGCGGCTTGGCTTGCGCCCGCAGGAAGGCGTTGATCAGGCGCTGGTGGAAGCGATCGGTGGCCTCGGGCGTATCGAGCATGATGCTGTGTTCGCGTACGCCGGGCGTGTCGAAGTCGTTGGTCTGGCTGCCGACCGCGATGACCAGCGTGTCGTAGCCGATCGCTTGCCGCGGCAGCACTTCGCGGCCTTCTTCGTCATAGCTTGGCGCGAGATGGATTTCCTTTTTCGCGCCGCAAGCTCCAGTCCGCCTGCGCCGCCGCCAACGATGGTAATGCGGTGCGGGAGTGCATCAGAGTGCTGGCTCAATTTGATCTCCTTGCTGATTGGAAAATTGGTAACGCGGCCGGATCGCCTTCTATGCATATGGAGTTGCGCCGCCTTTCAAGGTTCTGCATGGTGCTTATCCGGCAATGTTTTGTCGGAACGTTAACCTCGGAGAAATTAATTCAAACCAGACAAGCTGCGTATTCCATTTATTGCTGTTTATTTAAATTACTCCATCGTTCCCGGCAAAGGGAACTCTTTGATCACACAAATTACTCATCAGTATCATTGCCGCTGCAATACGGCGATCCATTGCAGGAGATTATGACCGATGCAATCATTCCACATTACGCAATTGACGGATGCAATTAAAACAATGCGGCTAAAGCATTACGCGCTTGCCCTTGCGGCGGCCGTTCTGGCGCTGCTCGCGGTGGTTGCAGTCATCAAAATCCCCAGTGCCTCTGCCGATGCGGTAGGAACTCCGCGCACTGCCGTCGCGGTCGTCGGCGACATCGAATCGACGGTGCTCGCCAGCGGTACGCTTCAGGCCGACAATCAGGTCAACGTCGGTGCGCAAGTCTCGGGTCAGGTGAATTCGCTCAAAGTCGTGCTCGGCCAGCATGTCAAAAAGGGCGACCTGATTGCCGAAATCGATTCGACCTCCCAGAAAAACGAGCTGATTAACGCCCAGGCCGCGCTAAAGAGCCTGGAGGCCCAGATGCGGGCGAAACAGGTCTCGCTGCAACTGGCCGAATCGGCGCTGAAACGGCAGCGGCAAATGCTGGAGCAGGACGCCATCTCGCGCGCCGATTACGAAAACGCCGAAGCGACGCGGAACATGGCGCGCGCCGACACCGCCGCGCTTGAAGCCCAGATCGAACAATCCCGGGCCCAGGCAAACAAGGTCAAGGTTGATCTTGAACATACCCGGATTCGCGCACCGATGAGCGGCACAGTGGTCGCCATTGTCACGAAAGAGGGACAAACGCTGAATTCGGCGCAGCAGGTGCCTACCATCGTCAAGCTTGCCCGTCTGGACAAGATCCAGGTCAAGATCCAGATTTCCGAAGCCGATGTGGCGCGCGTCAAGCCGAAACAGAAGGTGTATTTCACGCTGATGGGTGATTCCAGCCACAGTTACCATTCCCGCCTGCAGGTCGTCGAGCCGGTCCCCGAGTCGGCGAACCAGGAGGGAGCGGCGGGTGGTGGAACAGGGACTTCGGCCGTGTATTACAACGGCTTGTTCAGCGTGCACAACCCGGACGGCAAACTGCGCATCGGCATGACTGCGCAGGTGACCATCGTGCTGGGCAGCGCGAAGAACGCCGTCACGATTCCGCTTGCCGCGCTGGGGGAGAAACGCAGCAACGGCCACTACGCCGTGCAGGTGATTAACAACGGGAAGCCCGAGGAGCGCGAAGTGCGGGTGGGCGTTCGCAACAATCAGAATGTCCAGATCGTCAAGGGGCTGAAGGCCGGCGAGCGAGTCTTGCTGCAAGACGGCCCCGCGCCGGAAGCTTCTTCCGCCGAGGCGTCATGAGCACCGGCGGCGAATCGGCGATGGCCCGGCCTTTACTCGAATTGAAGAACGTGGGCCGGGACTTTTCGTCCGGCGGTGAGGTGGTCAGCGTGCTGGAAGACATTGACCTTACCATCGAGGCGGGGGAAATGGTGGCCATTGTCGGCGCGTCGGGCTCGGGCAAATCGACCTTGATGAATATCCTGGGATGCCTGGACCGCCCCACGAAAGGAAGCTATCGGGTCGAGGGCCGCGATACGCATGCGTTGTCCGCGGACGAACTGGCCAGTCTCAGGCGTGAATACTTCGGATTCATTTTCCAGCGATATCATCTGCTGGCCGGTTTGAACGCATTGGACAACGTCGAAATTCCTGCGGTCTACGCCGGGGTATTGCGTCCACAGCGAGGGCAGCAGGCAATGGCGCTGCTGCGCCGGCTCGGTCTGGGCGAGCGCATGATGCATCGGCCGTCGCAGCTTTCCGGCGGACAGCAGCAACGGGTCAGTATCGCACGCGCCTTGATCAACGGCGGCAGCATCATTCTTGCCGATGAGCCGACCGGCGCCCTCGACAGCCATCACGGCAAGGAGGTGATGAAGCTGCTCGCGGAGCTCAACGCCGGCGGCCATACCGTGGTGATCGTGACGCACGATATGCAGGTGGCGGAACATGCGCATCGCATCATTGAAATCAGCGACGGCAGGATTGTCGCCGACCGGCGGCGGCAGGCGCTGCCGATGCGCGGCGCAGAGGCGGTTGCGCGCGAGGCGGTTGCCGCCGCCGGCACTTCCTGGCGCATCCATTGGGAGCGCATGCTTGAAGCAGCGAAAATGGCGCTGCTCGCCATGCAGGCACATCGACTGCGGACTCTGCTGACGATGCTGGGAATTATTATCGGCATCGCTTCCGTCGTGTCCGTGGTCGCTCTTGGCGAGGGGTCTCGCCAGCAGGTTCTTCGCGAGATCAGCGAGCTCGGCACGAACACGCTGGAGATTTATCCGGGCAAGGAAATCGGCGCAGGCCAGTCCACCAACACTGCGCGCCTGACTCCCGAGGATGCCAATGCGATTGCCCGCGAACCGTATGTGGACAGCGTTTCACCCGTCGCAGGCACTTTCGCCCAGCTGCGTTATCGCAACGTCGCGGCCAATACTCAGGTTAATGGCGTGGGAGAGCAATACTTCCGGGTGAAAGGCATGCAGTTTGCCGAGGGACAGGCATTTTCACGCGAA
>DASVLY010000237.1:0-4110 GCA_036384635.1 Noviherbaspirillum sp.
TCGAAGTCGGTATTGATTCCCGTCTTCGATTGCAACACATGGACATTCCATTCGGCATCGATCTGCTTGAGTTTGCGCAAAGTGGCGACGATTTCGTTAATGTCGTCGAAACCCAGCGTGCGTGTTTTGACAACCAGGAAGGCCAGGATGGCAGCCAGCCCCATTGCTGCGAGCAAGGCGATGATGCGAGTCTTCTTCATCTGTCCGCTTTCTTCGTGTGCCGACAAGCTAGTGTGCCGACAAGCTAGTGTGCAGCCGGTTTTTCAATGCGGTCGAGCGGCTGGCCTTTGTATTCGCCCGTCAGCGTGCCGAGGAATTTGATGATAAGCATTTTGTCCAGCGGCGGCGCATCTCGACCCAGTTGGTATTTGAACATCACATCGACTGCCTCACTGAGGTTTCTTGCCGATCCGTCATGGAAGTAGGGTGCCGTCAGGGCTACATTGCGCAAACCGGGCACTTTGAAAACATGCTTGTCCGCTTCATTTTTCGTCACGTTGTATCGGCCCAGATCGGCCTGGGTGATGTTGCCGCGTTTGCTGAAGTAATCGGCCATGACTCCGAAAGTCTGAAACATGTTGCCGCCGACGTTGACCCCCTGATGGCATGCTACGCAGCCATAGCTCTTGAAGAGTTGATAACCCTTGATCTCACTGGCGCTCAAGGCTTTTGTATCGCCACGCAAATATTTGTCGAAGCGGGCATTGGGGGTAAGCAACGAGCGCTCGAAGGTGGCGAGTGCATCCCGGACATTTTTCGTTTGCAGCCCGGTTGGGTAAATTTCCCTGAACTGCGCGCTCAGGTCAGCGTCTTTCGACAGCCTGGCAAGAACTTCCGCCCAGCTGCTGCCCATTTCTTTCGGATTATGGATCGGGCCGTCGATTTGCTCTTCGAGCGAATTGGCGCGGCCATCCCAGAACTGGCGGAAATTCAGGCTGCTGTTGAATACGGTGGGAGTGTTGGTTGCGCCGATGGCGCCGCCAACGCCAATCGACATCGTTCGTCCATCCGCGCCGCCTTGCGTCAGGCTGTGGCAGCTCGCGCATGAGATGGAGTTGTCTTTGGACAGACGCTTGTCGTGAAAGAGGCGCTCGCCCAGTGCCACCTTCCTCGTATCCAGCCTGTTTTCAACAGGAATGGGTTTGATGGGTTCGTCGCTTTGCGCAAAAGCCGCAGAACCGACGAAGAAAAATATCAGGATGAGGCCCGACAAACGGTTGGAATGAGTCGATCGCACCATTGATTGGCCTCCCCAGGATGGTACTTCGAGATGCAAGCATGCTTTTTCTTGTTCTCGCTATTATCAGCACCTGCAGTCGCGAAAGCAACTGCAGGTTCCATTCTGAGGTGGCCAGCCTGACGGAACACTAGGCTTTCGACGCGGGCCGTTGCAAAGCGCGGTGTTGCGGCGCGGCGGGAACGGCAAAGCGCTCGGCCTGCAAGTCCATCATGTCAGTGTTGAGCAGATCGGGATCAGCTCTGCTGCCGTTTCGTGAACATCAGGTCCCACACTCCATGTCCGAGCTTGAGCCCACGATTCTCGAACTTGGTCACGGGACGGTAATCGGGACGCGGCGCATACCCGTTGGCCGCATTCTGCAATGCCGGTTCGTCACTCAGCACCTGCAGCATCTGCTCCGCATAATCCTGCCAGTCGGTCGCGCAATGCAAGTAGCCGCCCGGCGCGATGCGCGACGCCAGCAGCTTGACGAACGGTGCCTGGATCAGGCGCCGCTTGTTATGCCGCGCCTTGTGCCACGGGTCCGGGAAAAAGACATGCACGCCGGCCAGCGATTCGGGCGCGATCATGTGCGTCACCACTTCGAAGGCATCATGCTGAATGATGCGCAGATTCGACAGCCCCTGTTCGCCGATCAGCTTGAGCAGGCTGCCCACCCCCGGCGTATGCACTTCCACGCCGATGAAGCCCCTGTCCGGCATGCCGGCCGCGATCTTCGCGGTGGTATCGCCCATGCCGAAGCCGATTTCGAGGATGACGGGCGCGGTGCGTCCGAACGCCTGGTCGAAATCGAAAGTTTCCTTCGCATACGGAATGCAAAATTGCGGACCGAGCGTTTCGATCGCTTTTGCCTGCGCGGTCGACAGACGCCCGGCGCGCGTGACGAAGCTGCGGATGCGGCGCTCGGTCGGATCGTACAGCATCGGCCTTGGTGCGCCGTCGTCGGAGTGGTGGTCGGACATGATGAATCTGCTGATGAGGGCAATAAAAAAGGCACCCGGTCATGGTGCCTGTTTGATCTGGAGCGGGTGAAGGGAATCGAACCCTCGTCGTAAGCTTGGGAAGCTTCTGCTCTACCATTGAGCTACACCCGCACAAGAACGCATTGTACGCGGGATTGCGGCGGGTGGGCAAATGAGGGGGATTGCTCCGCCAAGGGGCAAGCACCGGACGGCTGTCTCAATAATGCCTTGCCTTTAAGAAATCTTTCCGAAAATGTGCTATTTGTCAAGCGCTCTGTTACCATTAAGTGACCTATAACAATTATTTGGCGCGCATGTCCGGGACAGACACAGTTCCGGCGTCGGCATCAGCAGGTTCATTGGGGGGAGTCTTTATGGGCGAATCGAACTCGCGTCCGTTATCGTTTTCGCTATACGAGGCAGGCAGCGAACTGCATGCTCAATTCAATCCCGGTACCGGCGCACCGGCCCCCGATCCGTTCATGCTCAAGCAGGCAGTGAAGGAGGGCGGCTGGGACAAGCTCCATATCGACGAACCGGCAATCGATGACTTCGTTGCCAGTTGCCGTAACACAGACCAACTGCTGGACCGGATCATCGGGGTTCGCCGCGATGGCGAGTTTTCCATCACGGTCGACAGCGACTTGATGACTGCCTGGCTGACGATGGTGCCGCCGCAGGGCGGCAAGCCGGTGACGCTGGAAGAAATCGGCGCGGAATTGAGCAGGCAAGGCATCGTCTACGGCGTGCTGCGCAGCGAGATCGACAGGGCGGTTGCGGCCGGTTACTGCGACCGCATCGCGATTGCATATGGCGACCAACCTCAGGAAGGAACACCGACCCGGTTCGAGACGCTGTATGACAAGGAAGAGGAGGAGCCGGAAGAGGAAGACCTCGACCGTGTCCGATATGCCGACCTTTGCCATCTGACGCTGGTCAAGTCCGGCGACAAGCTGATGCGGCGTTATCCGCCGGTTCCCGGCAAAAACGGCACCAATGTGAAAGGCCACCCGATCCTGCCGCAATCGACGCCGGACATTCCGTTTCGCACCCTCCTCAACGGCGCGGAGCCGGACAGGAACGATCCCAACCTGCTGATCGCGACTTCCGGCGGCCAGCCGACGGTGGTGGGCAATGGCGTCACCGTCAACCCTGTGATCGAAGTGCTCGATGTCGACCTCTCCACGGGCAGCATCGAGTTCGAAGGCACGCTGCGGGTGGGCGGCGACATCAAGGCCGGCATGCGGGTCAAGGTGTCGGGCGATGTGATTGTGAACGGCGCGATGGAAGCGGCCGAGGTCATTGCCGGCGGCAACGTGGCAGTCCGAGGCGGCATTGTCGGCCATCCCGATTCCCGGCCTGGCTCGCATGCATTGCCGGAGACGACCGCACGCATTTTCTGCGAAGGATCGGCGCAGGCGATGTTCATGGAAAATGTACACGTGGAGGCGGGCAAGTCGATCATGATCGGCCGCAGCGCGCGCCAGTGCGAGCTGATCGCGGGCGAGGAGATCATCGTCGGCAAGGGAAAGACCGGCCAGATCATCGGCGGCCGCACGCAGGCGACGATGCGGGTGGCCACGGGCGTTCTGGGCACATCCACCGGGACCAAGACGCATGTGCAGGTCGGGCTCAACCCCTACCTGGAGAAGCAGATCGCGGAGAAGGACACGGAGTTCAAGCGCACCTGCGACGAACTCGACCGGGTCGTCAAGCTGCTCGCGTATTTCAAGCAGAATCCCGCGAAGGGCGCGGGTGGTGTTGCCGAAAAGGTGGAGGGGACGCGCAAGCAACTGATGGCCAAGATCGACATCCTGACTGAAGAAATCAAGGCCCTGCGCGCTCAATTGGAGTTGGCCGAACAGGCGAAAGTGGAAGTCGGCGGCCAGATTTATTTCGGGGTTGAAG
>DASVLY010000238.1:0-3200 GCA_036384635.1 Noviherbaspirillum sp.
CGCAAATACCACCCAGGCCACCGTTTCCAGCGAAATCAGCGCGGCAACAGAGGCGGCGATCACGAAGCCGATGGCGATCGGAATCTGGATCACGAATTCCTTCTGCGTCTGGCCGGATACCCATAACAGCGGCGTCGCCATTCCAAGCAACAGGTACAGCGGCATGGCCAGCGCAAGCGGGCGCAAGAGCTCGGCTGCGCCCAGCCACGCATTTCCGTAAAGCGCCTGCAGAATCGTTTCCGAAGCGATGGCAATGCCGGCGAACACCGGGAACAGCACCAGGGTAACGACACCTATCATGGTCAGCAGTGCTTTGCGCAATCGATTGAAGTCGTCCTGCACGCGCGCGCTGGTGGAAAACAAGGCCGATTGAATGACAGTAACAATTGTCAGTGCCGGATTCGACACCAGGTTATATGACAGCGAATACATGCCGATTTCGGCAGTATGGAAAGCGCGGCCGATAATGACGCGATCCACATTGCTGATAATCCAGTTGAGGATGTTGGTCATGAATACGCGCACACCGTACAAGATCAAGCCGCCTTCATTGCGGCTCCAGAGAATGATGCCGATAGGGTGCCGGGATTTGCGGTATATCAGGATCAGGTTCGCCAGTTCGCTGCAGATAAAGGCGGCCACCAGCGCCCATACCTGTTCGCCGACCACAGCCAGCGGAATGCCGACCACGATGTAGCCGACGATATAGCCGATGACTTGCGCAGCCTGAATCGATTTGAAGTCCAGCTCCCGTTTGAGCAGGTTCCCGGACAGCGATGCGAGCGCGGTGATAAAGCAGATGACGGACGAGACTTGAATGACGGGAACGACGCGCGGTTCGTTGAAGAAGCGCGAAAGCGGGCCGGCAAGGAGGAATACGGCCAAAGCGACGGTTACGCCGAGAATAAGCTGCCAGGTAAAGACAAATTTGATGTCTTCGTCATCGATCGTTTGCTTCTGGATCAGGCCATAGGAAATGCCGATGTCGGAAAAAAATTTGCTGAAGCTGAGGACGATCGATGCAATCGCAAAAACGCCATATTCGGATGGACCGAGCAGGCGGGCGAGGATAATCTGGGTAATGATCTGGAGCAGCGCGCGCAGGGCTGACCCAAAGCTGCCCCAGAATACCGCGGAAATTCCTTTACTCGACAGATTGGTTTTTTTATCCATAAGGAAGGACTTACGCCATGCTGTTGTTTCTTCGTTGAGAATGCGAAGAGTACCCGGACTTGCAAGCGGTAGATGAAGCGTAAGTCCTAAAAAAAGAATCCGATTATTGAATATTCGTTTTTTATTTTAAGAATTACGCTTCGCTTGCCGTTTGCAAGTCCGGGTACTCTTCGGCATTTCTATGAATGAGCGACCGTATTGCGTAATTCCTCCTGGAAGTGTTTGTAAGTTTCCATGATGCCTTCGCCCAGACGCATGCCGGGCCGCCATCCCAACCGGGACAGTTTCGACGTGTCCATCAGCTTGCGCGGCGTGCCGTCCGGCTTGCTGGTATCGAATTCGATGTGCCCCTTGAAGCCAACCACCTTGCAAATGATTTCCGCGACTTCGCGTATCGTCACGTCTTCGCCGGCGCCGACATTAATGTGAGACAGCATCGGCGATGTGAAGGCATCATAGGTTGCACGGTCCAGTCCCATCACATGCACGCAGGCATCTGCCATGTCGTCCACATAAAGAAATTCGCGGCGCGGTGTGCCAGTGCCCCAGATAATGACCTTGTCCGAGCCGTTCAGTTTCGCTTCATGGAAGCGGCGTATCAAAGCCGGAATGACATGGCTGTTTTCCGGATGGTAGTTATCTCCGGGGCCATACAAATTGGTCGGCATCACGCTTCGGAAATCGGTGCCGTACTGGCGGTTATAGCTTTCGCATGTCTTGATGCCGGCAATTTTCGCAATCGCATAAGGCTCGTTCGTGGGCTCAAGCGGGCCGGACATCAAGTACTCTTCCTTGATCGGTTGCTCCGCCAGGCGTGGGTAGATGCAGGAGGAACCGAGAAACAGCAGTTTTTTGACGCCTGCCCGCCATGCCTCATGGATCACGTTGGACTGGACCATGATGTTTTCGTAGATGAATTCCGCCGGATAGGTATTGTTCGCATGGATGCCGCCCACGCGCGCTGCCGCAAGATACACCTCGTCGATCTGATGCGATTCGAAAAAGGCGCGCACCTGTGCCTGATCGGTCAGTTCCAGTTCGGCGTGAGTGCGCGTGACGATATTGTTGAAATCGCGCTTGCGCAGCGCCCGCACGATGGCCGATCCCACCAGTCCCCGGTGGCCGGCGACATAGATACGGTTGTTCAAGTTCTTTTTCACATTTTTCTCCTGGCTGCTTATCTGAAAGATGCTGCGACGGCATTCGGCTCAATGAATACGCCGGCAGGATGCGATGCAGCGCCGACGATGCTTATCGGCTTATAGATCGTTATAGAAGCTGGACATGTGATCATGTTGCTGCATCGTCTGGTCCTTGCGAGCGATATTCAGGTCGGCGCGCACCATTTCGCTGACCAGTTGTTCGAAGCTCACCTTCGGCTGCCAGTCCAGCTTTCCCTTTGCCTTGCTGGCGTCCCCGAGCATTGCGTCCACTTCGGCCGGGCGGAAGTAGCGCGGGTCTACGCGGACAATCACCTGTCCCGGCCTGACGTTCTCCTGCGGACCGGGATCGAGGACCGTCGCGGTTTCGTCCACACCATGGCCGTCCCAGCGCAAGCGCATACCGAGCTCCGCGGCGGCGGCGTTGACGAAGTCGCGAACGCTGCGCTGGATGCCGGTGGCAATCACATAGTCATCCGGCCGTTCCTGCTGCAGCATCTGCCACTGCATTTCCACATAATCGCGCGCATGACCCCAGTCGCGTTTCGCGTCGAGGTTGCCGAGATAAATGCAGTCCTGCTGCTGCAGCACGATGCGCGTCAGTCCGCGCGTGATTTTCCGGGTCACGAAGGTTTCGCCGCGCAGCGGCGACTCGTGATTGAACAGAATGCCGTTGCATGCATACATGCCATAGGCTTCGCGATAGGTGACGGTGATCCAGTACGCATACAGTTTGGCGACCGCATACGGGCTGCGCGGGTGAAACGGCGTGGTTTCGCGCTGCGGCGACTCCGTAGCCTGCCCAAACATTTCGGAGGTGGAGGCCTGATAAAAGCGCGTTTTCTTTTCCAGCCCGAGACGCCGGAT
>DASVLY010000239.1:0-1507 GCA_036384635.1 Noviherbaspirillum sp.
CGTGCGCCAAGCATCGCCGCGGTGATCTCGACCTTGCGCAATCCCGCCTATGCCGGCGCGTTCGTCTACGGCCGAACTCGCACCGAACCCACCGGTCTATCGGGGCAGCGGTGTCAGCAGAAAGTCCTGCCGATGAGCCAATGGAAGATCTGCGTGAAAGACAAGTACCCGCCCTACGTCGACTGGGATACCTTTGAGAAGGTGCAAGCCGTGCTTGCCGACAACTATGCCGAATACGACCGCAACCGCAGCCGCGGCATTCCCCGTCCCGGCAAAGCGCTGCTGCAGGGCCTCGTCTATTGCGGCCAATGCGGCCACAAGATGGTGGTCCAGTACAAAGGCGGCACCCGCTACCTGTGCAATTATCTGCGCCAGCAGTTTCGCGAACCCGTGTGTCAGCACCTGCCTGCCGACGCCATCGATGCGAAGGTACTTGACGCCTTCTTTGCCGCGCTCTCACCAGTGGAACTGGATGCGTATAGCGCGGCAGTAGTCGCACATACCCGCGCCCAAAGCGCCGTGACACAGGCGCAGACCCAGCAGTTGCAGCGTTTGCAGTATCAGGCCGCACTCGCGCAGCGGTAGTTCCTCCAGGTTGATCCCGACAACCGGTTGGTCGCCGCCGAATTGGAGCGCCGCTGTGAACAGGCGTTGAACGAGCTCAGGCAAGCCGAAACGCACTTGGCCACAACACCTTCCGTTCAGAGCGGCGTTGCCGAGATCAGCCCCGAACTGCGGGAAGCCTTTACCGCGCTGGGTCAACGCCTGCCCGCTATCTGGCATGAGGGCGTGCTCACGCGCGAGCAGCAGAAGTCACTGCTACGCTGCCTGATCGACAAGGTGGTCGTCCATCGCAGCGCTTCCGATTGTCTGTCCCTGCGCATTTTCTGGAAAGGCGAGCAAGTCAGTATGTTTGATTTGCCCGTGCCGGTCGGCGCATTGGCGGACTATTCTCAGGCCGAAGCGATGACGCAGCGGATTCTGTCCCTCTTTGCAGAGGGACAGGCTGATGCCGCGATTGCGGTTCAGCTCACCAGCGAGGGATTTCGCTCACCAATGGGCGCGTGCGTACTGCCCAGCACGGTTCAGACCATTCGCTTACGCCACGGCTGCATGCAACAACGTCACCAGTCCCATCCCCGGCATATTGCCGGTTCATTGACTGTGCCGCAGTTGGCCAATGCGTTGGCCGTTTCCCGACACTGGCTGTACGACCGGATCCACAATGGCGTCATCGAAATCCGCCCAGATGGCGCGACCGGCCTGTATCTGTTTCACGATGAGCCAGCAACGCTGGAGCAACTGCGACAGTTGCGGGATGGAATCCTCAACAAGCTGCATTTTTGAAGGGAGCATCAAGATGCCCTATCAAAGAGCCCCTTGATATCGAACTCGATCACCCAGTCATAGTCCCAGCTGCGCCGCCTCGCCATGGCAATCGCCTCGTGCGCCGAGCGCCCGGGACGATATCCATGCGAATTAGCATGAAACACCGGGTCAATGACCG
>DASVLY010000240.1:0-2786 GCA_036384635.1 Noviherbaspirillum sp.
ATAATTATTAGTTATCGATGCATTTCCAGCCTTCTTCGAATATTTGCACGGGCGATCTCGCTGCGTAACACATGATCGGCGACATGCGTATAGATTTGAGTCGTTGTAATGCTGGCGTGACCAAGTAGCCGTTGAACAAGACGAATGTCCAACCCGGCTTCCAGTAATTGTGTGGCAGCGGTATGGCGCAACATGTGCGGCGTAACACGACGGGTGAGGGCGGCTTCTTCCGCGAACCGACGGATGATGCGGCGGATATACTGTTCGTTCGCTGCCCTCCCTAAACCATTCAAAAATAGAGTATCAACGACATCGGTACCGAACCTGGCCACGGCAGTGGCTCGATACGCTTGCAAGCGCTTTGAAGTCACCATATCCGGAAACGAGACATGACGTTCTCGATTGCCTTTTCCATGTATCCGTACTTGTCGTAATCCATGGTCAATGTCTGCGAGCCGGATTTTGACCAGTTCGCCGATACGTACTCCGGTAAGGCATAAAACCTCGACAGCCAGCCGCGCAGTCAATTTGTCCCATTCGGTTCGTGAAGAGAGTAATGCAGTGTCATTTGAGGCGCAGTTAAGTTTTTCCGGTTTGACAACGACAAGCTTGCGGATTTCGTTGGTCATCAGATTTCGAGGAAGTCGTTTAGGAACCTTGATCTCCACATGGACCCTCTCCAGTGGATTGAGTGAGATTAGGCGCCGACGGAACAGCCAACGAACGAATGCTTTTACGCAGGCTGTTCTCCGCTTTACCGTCGTTGCCTGGAGTTCGGAATCGTTGATCCAGCATTGCACTGCATGTGTGATCCAGGAATCGGAAAAATTATCCAATTCGCGATCTGCACCTGTTTGCTGGATAAAGCACGTTAAGTCGCCACGGTAGGCGCGAATCGTTAATGGGCTTAAGTTCTTTTCAACCTTGCAGTGCGTCAGAAACATGTCGCAGGCCTCGCTCAATAGCATTTCTTTCTCCGGAAGCAAATTCGAGCGTCAATAATAGACCGTTGCTCAACTTGATTGCCTGCTGACCATGTTTTGTTGTCTGCCAAGGAGTCGATAGCGAAAGGGACAGAGGAACACTGATTCCACGACCGACGGATGATTTGTTTTTGATTAACACGATGGGCTCCAATTTCCCTTCCGAACGCTCAGCAAGCGTCATATCGCACACCGCCTCCCAGTGGCGTGTGCCTGCTGGAATCTCATTCAATTTAGGAACGTGCGCGGAATAACTTCCCGATTTGGACGTGTCTGGCGGGATGCAGTGCAAGGCGCACCCGAGCGCCGTGTGGCCAGCCACACAAGCGAGGGACAACGCAGCAATGCGCCCGCCAGACGCGAGACAAATCGGGAAGTTATTCCGCGCACGTTCCTTAATTAAAAAACATGAACTTGCCGCGTTCGACGAGGCCGGCAGTTTCCATTTCCCACATGCACACAATTAACACGCCGCGCAATTGACATCGACAGCCCGCTCATTGCCTTGATATCGGTCAGGCTCTGTTTTCGCAGGCTTTCTATCATCGACCCATATGCCGGGTGCGGCATGATGCAATCCATTCTCTGGAGGTCGATATGTCGAACATAATGAAAGTCATCGAAGTCCTCGCCGAATCGCCGAAAAGCTGGGAAGACGCGGTGACGGCGGCCGTGGTCAAGGCGAGCGAAAGCGTGCATGGAATACGCTCCGTGTACATCAAGGAATTCGAAGCGCAGGTGGACAATAACAAGGTGGTGAATTACCGCATTAATGCGAAGGTGACATTCGAGGTGGATTGAAAAGATACTTTCCTGTCCTTTCCGCGACGGCGGGGAGGACAGGAAAAGGGGCGATCGACAGGGAGGCGGTTTAACCAGCGATCCCTATCCCGGTCTGTTCATCGCGTGTGCCGCGTGCTCCGGTATGCAGGCGCTGGAACAGTACATCGACAATCTTCTGGTTGAACGCGGGAATGTCATGCGGCTTGCGGCTCGACACCAGGTTGCCGTCGACCACGACTTCCTGATCCACCCAGTTGCCGCCCGCATTACGGATGTCGTCCTGCAAGGTCGGCCAACTGGTGAGCGTCCTGCCTTCGACCAGTCTGGCCGATACCAGAAGCCATGCGCCGTGGCAGATGACAAAAATCGGTTTGCCGTCCTCGTCCATTTGTTGCACGAAGCGTTGCGCTTCGGGAATGATGCGGATCTGGTCGCTGTTCATCACGCCGCCCGGCAACAGAACGGCATCGAAATCTTTCGGATCGGTCTCGTTGAAAGCCAGATCGACATCGAACTGATCGGCCTTGACGTCATGATTGAAACCTTGCACCTTGCCGCGTTGGACAGAAATGACCGTGGTGGCGGCTCCTTGCTGTTCCAGTGCGGTGCGTGGTCCGGTGAATTCGACCTGCTCGAAGCCGTTAGTAACCAGGATGGCGATGTTCGCGCCGCTCAGAGTGGGGGTCATGATGCACTCCTCGAGAATAAGAAGGTCAGGTTGGACTTGACCGAATGGCACTAAGTTCTCGTTTGAGAAGACCCATTGCCGATTCGACAGGCACACCGCGCACGCCGTACAATTTCCATCCCTTCCTTCACCATCCCTTTGTCAATGACGCTTCACTCCAGCCAGATCACCGGACTCATCCTCGCCGGCGGGCGTGGCGTGCGCATGGGCGGCGTGGACAAGGGGCTGCAGCCGTTTCGCGGTCAGCCGATGGTGTCGCATGTCATCGCGCGGCTGGCGCCGCAGGTCGGCAGCCTGATGATCAACGCCAACCTGAACCTGGAGTCCTATCA
>DASVLY010000241.1:0-6517 GCA_036384635.1 Noviherbaspirillum sp.
TATTCGAGATAGCGCAGGCCGCCGTGAATCAGCTTGGAAGAAGAGGACGAAGTATGCGATGCAAGGTCATCCTTTTCGCATAGCATCACCGACAAACCGCGCCCTGCCGCGTCACGCGCGATGCCGGTGCCGTTGATGCCGCCGCCGACGACCAGCAGATCGCAATCGATGTTGTTCTGACCTTGTTCCATCTACTTTCCCGCACTCGAAAGTGAGTTTATGCAAGATGACAGCACATAAGATACGACAAAACATGAAAACAAAGTAACCAGCAGCGACAGCGGCATCCAGGCGCCGAGCAACAAGCGTCGCATGCAGGCAGCGATCACTACTATCAGCACCTGGGATTACAAGGCAAGACCAAGCGCGTGATCTCCACATCGCTGCCACCACACATGAATTCGGCGGAAAAACGCGCCGCAGATCGAATGTTGCGATTAGGCCGGCGTCTGACCTTGCCCCTGTTTCCCGCATCCCATCCCAGCTCGCGGTCACGATGGCATTCGTCGCCGGCGACCGCTCGGCATACCATGCCTTTTGCCGCCTTCTCGGGAACCAAATTGATCCCCAAGCCACTCACCATTGCATTTCCGGGTAGCACTTTCACAGCTCGACTTTATCCACGTGCGATAAAACCGCTAAAAGGCAAAAACCTACAGCATTACGTTTTCAAATTTAATCTAATTAATTCAATCGCTTAGGAAAACAATGGATCAAGCCGAGCTTCACAACATCCATCGAGATTTCCGTGGGAGCACCTGCATAGGCCTTGATTTGAATTCCCCCCAATACCCTATGACTCCTTTCAATAATCGGATCGGCACCTCTTCCGCCTTCCAGACGTCGCAGAACACCCCTGCAGAGCCTGCGCCGGCAGAACCACAGGAAACCAGCCCCAAGAAGCGTGACGAACAAGCCTCTTCCAGCCATAACCCCAGGTCCGGCCGGGAGAATTTGCGACGATTCGCCGCCATCATGACACAGCCGGCAAGACAAACGCCGATGGCGGTACACCAGCGCGCGCCGGGTCTAATGCTGAAAGTTCCAGGACACGCAGACGGGCGGCACGCGCACGGGCGGGAGCCCCGGCCAACCGAGCAGGAGATGCCTCTGTGGTATCCCCTCAAATGCCTCCCCAAAGGGAACCCGGCCTTGTACGCATTTAGGCTTCAAGGTGTTGAAGGGGGTGGTTACGGCTCTGGCTATATCGGTAGGTTACCGGTTTGTGCGTAATCCGGGCAATTCCGCAGGACATTCCATGACAGAGCCCTCTCCCGTGACAGGGTTGGAACAAGCACATCTTGACCGTGTGCATGCAAAAGTCTTGCAAAGCGTTCAGCATTCCATGTCGAAGCCTGAACAAGCGGAGCTTGCACGAATCCTGAACACTATTGACCGCATGAATGCGCAAGTTTTACAAAACGCACAACTTGCCGTACTGGAAAAATTCGGCAGCCACATCCCCGTGGACACGCCTTGCCATCACGTGCGCACGGAAATGTTGCCCGCTTTTCAGGATGGAGGGGGGTACGTCCCCCAAAAAAACTTGCTGGAGATTGCTCCTTATCACATAAGGAGCGGCGGTCTGCATCAGGCTGTGCATGAGTACTGCCATTGTTTCTCTCATCCTCAATTTTATCGATCATTGGATAACGCTCCCAACGAAAGGGATTATCGATCATTGGATAACGCTCCCAACGAAAGGGAGATAGTCGAATCGCTGACTGAACACATTGCGGACAAAATCCCCACCTATGGGCGGCTGTCCGGTTTCATGTCCACGATAGACTCCATGTATGACCAAACGGGAATGGCCAATGGCAAGCGAATGTTGCAAGCGGCGCAGGAACTAGAGACCGCCCTTGGCGAGGCAACGCTGATGCGAACCTACTTTAAAGGAGATGAAGCCGCCATTCGCAAATTATCGCGCGCCGCAGTTGACATCTACCCCAAGAAAGTCTCTCCCGCCGCATGGAGCACTGCGTTAGCAGTGGGAGGCAAGGAGGGTTCGCGGCAACTTGCCGAATGCCTTATAGCCGCATCGTTGTTGAGCGAGGGTAGGTTGCCGCGCAATGCCATTGTCTTCTCTATCGCAGAATTACCCGGTTGGCACTTGCCGATTAATCATTTCTCCGACATCAATACCGCGCAACAAGAAAAATTGATAGCGCAGGGAAAAAAACCCCGCGAACGGCTCGGTCCCAAATTCGACCAGGCTTTTTACAACTTCGATAAAGAAGCAGCGAAGCAGGCCATGAAACAAGTGCGCGGAGACCTGCTGGCCAATTGGAAATCCGTCCTGACTGGAAAACCGTTTTTGAACAATCAATCGTGGGAGTAATATGAATCAGGAAAACTATGAACGCCTGATCCGCGAGTGGGCGCGACTGGCGGGTGCCCCGGATGCGGACAGTGTGCTGCAGCGCGGCAGGGTGAAGGTGCGCGACACCGTGATCGATCTCGTGCTCCACGAGGAAGAAGATGAGCCACTGATCCTGCTCATAGGCCACTTCGGAAAACTACCGGCGAACGATGGCGGTGCCCTCGCGCTGGGGCTGCTGCATGCCAATTTCACCTTGCAGATGCTTGGGCGCAACCTGTGCTGGAGCGTTAATCCGCGCACGGAGCAGATGATCGCACACGCCAGACTGCCGCTGGAGTTGTTGGATGCGCCAGCGTTGCACGAATGCCTGCAGGCCTTTGCCGCGCTGGCCGAGCTCTGGCATACAACGGTCGAACCCCAAGCCACCGGGAGTGCGCCGCTGACGACGCCTTCTGCCTAAACGTTCGCAGCAAAGACCTTAACTGAACGGCATTAGCGCATATCGCGCCGTTTTTTCTATGCTCGTTCAGCCCAACTGTGCTAGCAAGGTTTCCGCATTCGATACTTCAAACTTGCCCGGCGCTTCAATATTCAATTGCTTGACGACACCGTCTTCGACCAGCATCGAATAACGCTGCGAACGAGTGCCCATGCCGAACTTGCTGAAATCGGCGTCCAAGCCCAGCGCCTTGCTGTATGCAGCGTTGCCGTCAGCCATCATACGCACGATGCCGGTCGCTTTCTGATCACGTCCCCAGGCGCCCATCACGAAAGCGTCGTTGACCGAGACGCACCAGATTTCGTCGACGCCCTTGGCTTTCAGCTTGTCCGCCAGTGCAACATAGCCCGGTACGTGCTGGGCCGAGCAAGTCGGGGTATAAGCGCCGGGCAAGCCGAAGATCGCGATCTTCTTACCCTTGACCAGGTCGCTGACATTGAAGGTATTGGGGCCGAGGGAGCAGCCTTCGGATTCGACTTCGATGAATTCCGAGAGGGAACCTTCCGGCAGGCGATCGCCAATTTTGATGGTCATGGTGGAGTCCTCTTTATTGTTACGTGGTTGCAAAGAAAAACGCCGCGCTCCACACCCGCATTTGAGCGAGGGGCGCGGCGTGCAGACCGCAGTATGCCTTGTTCCGCCGAATTCTGCAGGAGACCGCGCAGAACAAGGCAGAGAGGATTTAGTCCGCCTGCTTGCGCAGGAATGCCGGAATATCGTAAGTTTCCATGCCGTTCTTTTCCAGTGCGCGCACGGTTTCGGAAGCCGATTCGCGGCGCCATACCGCCGGCGCTTTCAGTCCCTCGAACGACGGCGCCGACGGCTGCGTGGCGCTTTGCTGCATGCCGCCATGCATCATGATCGGTTCGTTGTGCGTACCGGTACGCAGCACCGGCGTTTGCACCAACTGCACGCTCTTGCGTGCACGGCCAAGGCCGGTTGCCACCACGGTGACGCGGATGTCGTCGCCCATGGCGTCGTCGTACGCGATGCCCTGCGCAATCGATGCATCCGGTGCCGCGAAAGCGCGGACCGTCGCCATCACTTCCTTGATTTCCTTGCCCTTGAGGTTGCGGCTGGCGGTCACATTCACCAGCACGCCGCGCGCGCCGGACAAGTCAATGCCGTCCAGCAGCGGCGACGCCACCGCCTGCTCGGCAGCGATGCGCGCACGGTCGACGCCGGATGCGGTGGCGGTGCCCATCATCGCCTTGCCCTGCTCGCCCATGATGGTTTTCACGTCGTTGAAGTCGACGTTGATGTGGCCCGGTACGTTGATGATTTCGGCGATGCCGGCAACCGCATTATTCAGCACGTCGTCCGCATGCTGCAGCCATTCGATCATGCTGTCGTCTTCGTAGATCTCTTCCAGCTTCTCGTTCAGGATCACGATCAGGGAATCGACATGCTGGGAGAGCGCTTCCAAGCCCTCGTCGGCGATTTCCATGCACTTCGCACCTTCGTACGAGAACGGCTTGGATACCACGGCAACCGTTAATGCGCCCAGTTCCTTGGCTACTTCCGCCACGACCGGTGCGGCACCCGTGCCGGTGCCGCCGCCCATGCCTGCGGCGATGAACACCATGTGCGAGCCGCGCAGCGCGTCTTCGATGCGCGAGCGCGATTCTTCGGCGAGGCGGCGGCCGACGTCCGGCTTCATGCCCGCGCCCAGACCGGTGTCACCGATCTGGATAACGTTGTGCGCCTTGGATTGCGCCAGTGCCTGCGCGTCGGTATTGGCGGCGATGAATTCCACGCCGGCCACGCCCTTGTTGATCATATGCTGTACCGCGTTACCGCCTGCGCCGCCGACACCGACGACCTTGATCACGGTGCCCAAGTTAGTGTTATCGATCATGTCGATTTCCATGTTGACTCCCTTTATCAAGATTGCAGTTGCCAGTCGATAATCACCACTGAAAGTGGCGACTAGCGACTGCTAACTGCCTGTTAATTCGAAAAAAATAAACCAATTAAAAATTCCCCAGGAACCACTCTTTCATGCGTTGCCACACAGCCTTCACCGACCCATCCTGCCGGGTCACGATATGGCCGCGCAGATACTGCTTTTTCGCTTCCAGCAACAAACCCAAGACCGTCGAATAACGCGGACTGCGCACCACATCGGCGAGCTGCCCGCTGTACTCCGGAACGCCGAGGCGCGCCGGCTTGAGGAAAATATCCTCGGCCAGTTCGACCATGCCCGGCATCATTCCGGTGCCGCCAGTCAGGACGATGCCCGACGACAGCACTTCTTCGTAACCCGACTCGCGCACCACCTGGTGCACCAGTGCGAACAATTCTTCGATACGCGGTTCGATCACCGCCGCCAATGCCTGCCGCGACAGGGTGCGCGGGCCGCGGTCGCCCAATCCCGGCACTTCCATCGTTTCACCCGGATCGGCCAGCACCTGCTTGGCCACGCCGTAGCGCAGCTTGATTTCTTCGGCTTCGGCAGTCGGCGTGCGCAGCGCCATCGCGATGTCGTTGGTGATCTGGTCGCCGGCAATCGGGATCACTGCGGTATGCCGAATCGCGCCTTCGGTGAAGATCGCCACATCGGTGGTGCCGCCGCCAACGTCGATCAGCACGACGCCGAGTTCCTTTTCATCGGGAGTCAGCACTGCATCGGCGGATGCCATCGGCTGCAGGATCAGGTCCGACACTTCCAGCCCGCAGCGGCGCACGCACTTGACGATGTTCTGTACCGCCGAGACCGCGCCGGTGACGATATGCACCTTCACTTCAAGACGGATGCCGCTCATGCCGATCGGCTCGCGCACGTCTTCCTGATTGTCGACGATGAATTCCTGCGGCACCGTGTGCAACAACTGCTGGTCGGTCGGGATGTTGACCGCCTTGGCCGTTTCGATCACGCGCGCCACATCTGTCGCCGTCACCTCCTTGTCCTTGATCGCCACCATGCCGCTCGAATTGAAGCTGCGGATATGGCTGCCGGCAATGCCGGTATAGACATTCTTGATCTTGCAATCGGCCATCAGCTCGGCTTCTTCCAGTGCGCGCTGGATCGATTCGACGGTCGCCTCGATGTTGACCACCACGCCCTTCTTCAAGCCCTTCGATTCATGCTGGCCCAGGCCGATGACTTCATGCCGTCCGTTCGGCATGATTTCCGCCACCACTGCCACCACTTTCGAGGTGCCGATGTCGAGGCCGACGATCAAATTTTTTGCGTCTTTTGTCATGTTTTATAACTTGCTTTTTTTGCCGTCCAGGCCAAAGGCCAACCCCTGCGCTTTCAACGCCAATCCATTCGTGTAGCGCATGTCCACGCTTTCTATCCTGTCCGGCAAGCGCGTGACCAACTGCGGATAAATACCGACCAGCCGGTCAACCCTGTCCTTCAACGTGGTCTTGCTCTGTTCTCGTCCCAAATCCACCGTCATGCCGTTGTTCAGCTTGACTGTCCAGGCATAACGGTTCGACAGTTGCACCGCCTCCGGCACCAGCTTGATCGCCGCGAACCAGTCGCGCAGTTCGCGATAGCGGGTGACGACTTCCTTCTCGCTGCCGTCCGGCCCGCTGAACTGCACCAGTTCGCCATCCTCTTCCGCTTCCGCCAGATTCGCGGTGAACACATCGCCTTTCACCGACAACAAACGTCCATCCTCACCCCAGGTGCCCAGCGCCTCATGTTCCTCGACCGTCACGATCAGCTTGTTCGGCCATTCGCG
>DASVLY010000242.1:0-5172 GCA_036384635.1 Noviherbaspirillum sp.
GTGAACGGCCTCGACTCGCCGTATGCAAACAAGATCACCCGGGTCGGGGCGTTAGTTGCGGAACAACTGTTGAAAGACCTGCCCTTGTATACGTTTCAACCGGATCAATTCCGTTATGGCGGCACGAATTTTATCCCGACGAAAATCACGACAAAGCCGAATGGTCTCGTGGTAACCTTTGAGCCCGCCGGATAAGGCGCTCGTTCCGAATCCACAACCCGCACAGCATTGGCGGGTTTTTTATTGAATTTTTCAACACTTAGCCAAACATCAAAATGGAAGTTATTCTCGCGCTCAAGGCGCTCATCATGGGCATCGTCGAAGGCTTGACGGAATTCCTGCCCATTTCATCGACCGGACATTTGATTCTCGCCGGCAGCTTGCTCAATTTCACCGGCGAGAAGATGAAGGTATTCGAAATCGTGATCCAGGCCGGCGCGATTCTGGCAGTGTGCTGGGAATACCGTGCAAAAATTGCGAGCGTGCTGTCGGGCTTGTCCTATGATCCCAAGGCGAAAAAATTCGCGGTCAACCTGATCGTCGCCTTCCTGCCGGCCGCTGCGCTCGGTTTCCTGTTGAACAGCAAGATCAAGGCGCTCTTGTTTGCGCCGGTGCCGGTGGCGCTCGCATTCATCATCGGCGGTCTGGTCATTCTCTGGGTCGAGCGCCGTCACCGGAACCGTCCTGTGGCGGCGCGGATCAATTCGGTCGAAGAGATGAGTGCGCTCGATGCATTCAAGGTCGGCTGCGCGCAGGCGTTCGCGCTCATTCCCGGCACCAGCCGTTCCGGCGCAACCATCATCGGCGGCATGCTGTTCGGCCTGTCGCGCCGTGCGGCCACCGAATTTTCGTTTTTCCTCGCGATCCCGACCCTGTTCGCGGCAACCTTTTATTCGCTGTTCAAGGAGCGCGCATTGCTGTCGGCCGCCGATATGCCCTTGTTCGGCATCGGCACCGTCGCCGCTTTCGTATCGGCCTTTCTGTGCGTGCGCTGGCTGCTGCGTTACATCAGCTCGCATGACTTCACTGCATTCGCCTGGTACCGCATCGTGTTCGGTTTGGTCGTGATTGCCACTGCCTATACGGGAATGGTGGCGTGGGTGGATTAGAATAGCGGGATGTCTGACCAGATCGATAACGGCGCGCTGCACATCCTCCAAACCGTCTTCGGCTACCCGGCGTTTCGCGGCCAGCAGGCGCAGATCGTCAGCCACGTCGCCGGCGGCGGCGACGCGCTGGTGCTGATGCCGACCGGCGGCGGCAAATCGCTGTGCTACCAGATCCCGGCCCTGTTGCGCGACGGCGTCGGCGTCGTCGTGTCGCCGCTGATTGCGCTGATGCAAGACCAGGTCGACGCACTGGCTGAAGTCGGCGTGCGCGCCGCCTTCCTCAATTCCACCCAAAGTTTCGACGAAGCGATGCGCACCGAACGGCGGGTGCGCAAAGGCGAACTCGACCTGTTGTATGTCGCGCCCGAGCGCCTGATGACCCCGCGCTGCCTGGAGTTGCTGGAAGCGTCGAAACTGGCGCTGTTTGCAATCGACGAAGCGCATTGCGTATCGCAATGGGGGCACGACTTCCGGCCCGAATACATCAAGCTGTCGGTGCTGCACGAGCGCTTTCCGAGCGTGCCGCGCATCGCGCTGACGGCAACCGCCGATCCGCAAACCCGCGCGGAAATCGTACAGCGGCTGAAGCTCGACGAAGCGATGCAATTCGTATCCTCGTTCGACCGGCCCAACATCCGTTATCAGATCGTTGAAAAGACCAATGGCCGCAAGCAGGTGCTCGATTTCATCAGGGACGAGCATCCGGGCGAGGCCGGCATCGTGTACTGCCTGTCGCGCAAGAAAGTCGAGGAAACCGCGGAATTCCTGAATGCGCACGGCATCGCCGCGCTGCCTTACCACGCCGGCATGGATATCGCCACGCGCACCGCGAACCAGGCCCGTTTCCTGCGCGAGGAGGCGATCGTGATGGTCGCCACCATCGCCTTCGGCATGGGCATCGACAAGCCGGACGTGCGCTTCGTCGCGCATCTGGATCTGCCGAAAAGCATGGAAGGCTATTACCAGGAAACCGGCCGCGCCGGTCGCGACGGCCTGCCTTCGGACGCATGGATGGCGTACGGCTTGCAGGACGTGGTGCAGCAGCGTCGCATGATCGACGAATCCGATGCCGACGAAAACTTCAAGCGCGTGCAAACCGCCAAGCTCGACGCGATGCTCGGCCTGTGCGAGACGTTGAACTGCCGCCGCGTGCGGCTGCTCGATTACTTCGGCCAGGCTTCGGAACCCTGCGGCAACTGCGACATCTGCCAGAGCCCGCCGGTATCGTTCGATGGCTCGATCCAGGTGCAAAAGCTGCTGTCGGCGATCTACCGCGTCGACCAGCGTTTCGGCGCCGGCCATGTGATCGACGTATTGCGCGGCGTGGAGTCGGACAAGATGACGCAATGGCAGCACGACAAGCTGTCAACCTTCGGCATCGGCAGCGAAACCGGTGAAGCGGAGTGGCGTACGATCCTGCGGCAGGCGATTGCGCTGGGGCTGGTGGTGGTCGACCACGATGCGTATGGCGCGCTGAAGCTGACCGCCGAAGCCCGCCCGGTGCTGCGCGGCGAGCGCAAGGTGCAACTGCGGCAATATCAGAAACCGGTCAGGCAGAAACAACGGCAGGCGGCCAAACCGAAAGGCTACGTGGAAGGCGGACTGTCGGCGGCGGAGCAGGCGTTGTTCGAGAAACTGCGCTGGTGGCGCGTCGAAACCGCGCGCAAGCACAATGTGCCGGCATATGTGATTTTCCACGACGCGACGATGCGCGAAATCGCGAAGGCGAAACCGGCATCGCTGGGCGACTTGCGCAATATCTCGGGCGTCGGCGAGAAGAAGCTGGAAACCTACGGCGAAGAAATCGTGTCGCTGATCGCGGAGTCGACGTAACAGCCAGCTGAACGTATGCGGCGGGCTGATCGAGGAAGACTTTCAGATGCTCTGCATCGGCGTCTCGGAATGGCCAAATGAGCTCGCGATACAGGTTTCGATCTGCGCGAGCATCAGGTGCAGTTGGCGGACAATCTCCCGCGCCTGGTCGAGTTCGCCGTTTTCCTGCACCAGTTCGAGGGTTTGCCATAACTGCGCCATGCCTATTGCGCCGACCGAGTGCGCACTGGATTTGTTGCGGTGTCCCAGGGCTTTGAGCAAAGCAAGATATTCCTGGGCCAGCGCGGCATCAACCTCATGGATGCCTTGCTGCGCAGTATTGAGGAACTTGAAGGCAAACTTGCGGACCTTCTCGGGATTATTCTCGAAATTCTTGGCCAATACCCCGAGGTCGATCACCTGCGGGTCGCCCGGCAGGGGCAGCGGGCTGACGTCCGTTGCGGCAGGCGCCGCGACAGGAACCGCTGCCTGAAGCGGGGTAACATGCTTTGCCAGTGTGCGATAGAGTTTCTCGGGCGAGACCGGCTTCGCGATGAAGTCATCCATTCCGGCTGCAAAGCAGCGCTGCCGGTCTTCATCGCTTGCGTTGGCTGTCATGGCGATCACCTTGAGGCACGACAGTACGGGATCGGCGCGCAGCCGGCGCGTGGCTTCCAATCCATCCATGACCGGCATCTGCACATCCATCAGCACGCAGTCGAAACGTTTGCGCCGCATCAGGTCGAGCGCTTCCTGCCCATGCGCGGCAATGCTGACCTTGGCGCCTGCATCTTCCAGAAATTCGCGGGCAACCTGCTGATTGAATGAGTTGTCCTCGACCAGAAGGATGGAGGCGCCGTTCAATGCCGGCCGCTGCGGTGCCGTCGCCTGCGCCCGGCTGCCCGTCGCTGCGCGCTGGGCGAAGGCGGGCATCTGCAATTCCGGCGTCAGGTCCTTGTCGAGACATATGGTGAACCAGAAGGTGCTTCCTTTGCCCGCCTGGCTCTCGAGGCCGATCTCGCCTCGCATCTGTTCGACCAGGCGCTTGCTGATGGCAAGTCCGAGGCCGGTGCCGCCATATTCGCGCGTGATGGAGGTATCGGCCTGGTGGAATGACTGGAACAGGTCGCCAATCTGTTCCTGGCTGATGCCGATGCCGCTGTCCTGGACTTCAAACCGGAGCCGGGCCGCGGTGCTGCTGTCTTCCAGCATTTTGACGCGGACAATGACTGTGCCATGTGCGGTGAACTTGACGGCGTTGTCGCTCAAATTGAGCAGCACCTGGGTCAGGCGCAACGCATCGCCGCGCAGGCGGCGCACGACGCCGGCTTCCATCTCGATGCTGAATGCCAGCGTCTTTTCCCTGGCTTTTCCCTCCACCTGGCCGGCCACATTGTGCATTACCTGGTCGAGGTCGAATGCGGCCGTTTCCAACTTGAACTTGCCGGCTTCGATCTTGGAGAAATCGAGAATGTCGTTGATGAGACTTAGCAGGTGCTGGCCGGAACTGAGGATTTTTTCGATGTAGTCGCGCTGCTTGGGGGACAGATTGTTTTTGAGCGCCAGATGCGCCATGCCGATGACGCTGTTCATCGGCGTGCGGATTTCATGACTGATGTTGGCCAGAAAATCGCTTTTGGCTCGGCTCGCGGCCTCGGCCTGCTCTTTGGCCTGCACCAGTTGCGCCTGCGATTCGAGCAGGTCATCGTTATTTTTTTTTAATGCCAGGTTCGTTGCATTGAGAACCTGATAGCTCTTGAGCAGGCGCACGCCGGCATAGGCGAGCAGAAGCAGCAGGAAAATCGAGTAGACGACCAGCGCCTGGCTGTATTCCTGCCGTTCGTCCAGTAACTTTGCATGCGCCTGAATGTGCGCTTCGGTTAATGCATCGATGGCAGCCGCGGTAGGCAATGCGAGCAAATCGGCAAGAAGCTGATGGTTGGCTTGGTTCTTTATCAAAATCACGCCAATATGCGGTATGAGCGCGGCGACGGGGCCGTGCATATGGGCGGGCAAGGTGGCGGACTGTTGTTGCAATGCCCGCATTTCTCGTCCGATTTTTTCTTTCAACCTCTGTTCCGGCATCTGGGTGTAGATGAGGGTATCCGTCAGCAACGTGTTGAGCGACATTTGGATTTGCGCTTTGCGGTCGGTTCCGATACTGCTTGCGCGCGTCATGTCGGCCAGCTCTGCGACGGCAAGGGGCAGGAAGAGTGAGGAATTGCGCACGATCGCATGCTGGGATTTGAAG
>DASVLY010000243.1:0-2735 GCA_036384635.1 Noviherbaspirillum sp.
TTCGAATGGCAGGAATTCTCTCTCCTTGATCGGCACCACTCTCGCCCTTCCGTGATCGACCAGCGCCACATATTTGTCCGACGTCTCAATAACGAATCCTTGGGCGATCGGCTTCCCGTTTTCGACAATTTGCGTACAAAATGCGCTGCTGCGTTTTATCGGCTTGCAGCCCTGTTCAAACCTTGCCATATCGGACTTTGCCGTCCGGTTAGCGCTTATTTCTCCGAGCGCAACCGGCAAAATCAACAAGAACATCAGAAAAATCGGAATGTAATAGATGATTACTGCCACACTGATTGTCGGCACAAATAACAATTTCCCGATTACGGCGAAGACTTTGCTCTGACTTGCTTTTGCTCGTGCCCGCTTCATCCGTTCAGTGTTATCGAGCGCATTGCCTCCGATCTGGATCAGGATCCACAACAAGCCTGTTGAAACGCCACACCGGTCAAATATGTGGCGGCGGTCAACGTTGACCCGATGATCGCCGGAATACCGACAGATGCGAGGAGCCTTCCAAAGTCAGTCTTCTTCTCGGTCTGTCCTTCCGATTCTTTTTTTGACGTATTTTCCATCATGATTTTGCCCCCATAAAAACTTGTTTCCCGGCTTTTCTTGGTCTCCGGATAGCACCCCTTCGCTCGCCATTACCCACTCACAAGAAATCAATTTCACGTTCATAATTCACGCACAAACAAACTGCATCAACTTGGATGATGCAGTTTTAATAGAACAATAGTTGCATCAACCCCTTTTCGCAAGGAAAATTTATGCATCAATCAGAATGGTGCAATCGTGGTAGAGGCGATTCTTAAATACTTTGCCGAAATCAAGGCAGGCTATCCATTCCGCGGAAGCGTACCGGAAGCAGAGGATGGATCGACATCGGTCGTCCAAATGCGAGACATCGATCCGGTGCACGGAGTGAAATGGGAAAGCGCGGCACGAACACATCTTGAAGGACGGCGGGAACCCGACTGGCTGGCGCCCGGCGATATCGTGTTTGTCGCCCGAGGATTACGCAATTACGCAGTCTGTCTCGATGAGGTACCGGTACCGGCGGTATGCTCGCAGTACTTCTATCTCCTGCGCGTCAAAAATCATGAGCAGCTCCTGCCGCAGTTTCTCGCCTGGCAGATCAACCGCGCGCCGGCACAACGCTATCTCGGAAAAAACGCCGAAGGAAGCGACCAACTAAGTATCCGGCGCACTGTGCTCGAAGAATTGCCGCTCGCGGTACCGCCGCTGGACCGGCAGCACCGGATCATTGAACTGCACAAGCACGCGCTCGCAGAGCGCGCCATTCTCGAAAACCTGATCCGCAACCGCGAACGCCAGCTCGATGCATTGGCATCCGACCTGTTCGTCAACCAATCCAACCGCAATAACCATCCATGACCAGCACACCCATCAACCAGGACACCATCAACGCCGCCGTCTGGGCCGCCTGCGACACCTTTCGCGGCACGGTCGACCCGAGCATCTACAAGGACTATGTACTGACGATGCTCTTCCTCAAATACATCTCGGATGTATGGCAAGACCACTACGAGCAATACCAGGCCGAGCATGGCAACCACCCGGGGCTGATCGAGGAGTTGCTCAAGACCGAGCGCTTCGTGCTGCCGAAAAGCGCCAACTTCTACACCCTTCACGCGGCGCGCCACGAACCCGGCAACGGCGAGCGCATCGACAAGGCGCTGCATGCGATCGAGGAAAGCAACATCGCCAAGCTGCGCGACGTATTCCAGGACATCAGCTTCAACTCCACCAAGCTGGGCGAAGAGGCGCAGAAAAACGACATCCTGCGCCACCTGCTCGAAGACTTCGCCAAGCCCGAACTCAACCTGCGACCAAGGCGGATCGGCAACCTCGACGTGATCGGCAACGCCTACGAATTCCTCATCAAGAATTTCGCCTCGACCAGCGGCAAGAAGGCCGGCGAGTTCTACACGCCGCCCGAAGTGTCGCAACTGATGGCGCTCCTGGTCGATCCGCAGGAAGGCGACGAAATCTGCGACCCCACCTGCGGCTCCGGTTCGCTGCTGATGAAATGCGGCCAGCTCATCCGCAAGAAGAGCGGCAACAAGAAGTATTCGCTGTACGGCCAGGAAGCCATCGGCAGCACCTGGGCGCTGGCGAAGATGAACATGTTCCTCCACGGCGAGGACAACCACCGCATCGAATGGGGAGATACGCTGCGCAACCCCAAGCTGTTCGACGGCGAAGGCTTGCTCAAGCACTTCGATATCGTGGTCGCCAATCCGCCGTTTTCGCTGGAAAAATGGGGACATGAAAGCGCCGGGACGGACAAGTTCAAGCGCTTCAGGCGCGGCCTCCCCCCGCGCACCAAGGCCGACTACGCCTTCATCCTGCACATGATCGAAACCATGAAACCCGGTGCCGGCCGCATGGCGGTCGTTGTGCCGCACGGCGTGCTGTTTCGCGGCGCGGCAGAAGGAAAGATACGCAAGCAGCTCATCGATGAAAACCTGCTCGACATCGTGATCGGCCTGCCGGAAAAACTTTTCTACGGCACCGGCATCCCGGCGGCGATCCTGGTCTTCCGCAAAAAGAAGCGCGACGACAAGGTACTCTTCATCGACGCCAGCCGCGCCTATCAGGACGGCAAGAACCAGAATTTCCTGCGCGAGCAGGATCGGCAAAAAATCATCGACACTTGCGCGGCACGCAAGAGCGTCGACAAGTATGCATATCTGGCCAGTCCCGCCGAG
>DASVLY010000244.1:0-3599 GCA_036384635.1 Noviherbaspirillum sp.
GCTTCTTGCGCGAAGTGGATTCGGCGTCGGTGATGGTCAATGCGTCGACGCGCTTTGCGGACGGGTTCGAATACGGGCTCGGTGCGGAAATCGGCATCTCGAACGACAAGCTGCATGCGCGCGGCCCGGTCGGGCTGGAAGGACTGACTTCGCTGAAGTACGTGGTGTTCGGCCACGGCGAAGTAAGGGAATAACCAATCAACCGACGGAGAAAGCCATGCTCTGGGTAAAAGCGCTGCATATCGTATTTGTCATATCGTGGTTCGCGGGCCTGTCCTACCTGCCGCGCATCTTCGTCAACCTCGCGATGGAAAAGGACCCGACCACGACGACACGCCTGTTGCTGATGGCGCGCAAGCTGTATCGCTTCATGACGATGCTGGCGATCCCGGCGCTGGTTTTCGGCTTGTGGCTGTGGCTCGGTTACGGCATCGGCAAGGGGCCGGGCAATGCGTGGCTGCATGTGAAGCTGGCCGTCGTGGTGCTGCTGGTCGGCTATCACCATGCATGCGGATCGCTGCTGAAGAAATTCGAAAACGGACGCAATACGCGCAGCCATACCTGGTACCGCTGGTTTAATGAAGTGCCGGTGATCGGATTGCTGATCGTGGTGGTAATGGTGGTGGTCAAGCCGTTCTAAAACCTGGCACACGACTGTCGCTCCTCACTTCATTCCGGACGACAACGAATTTACGGATAAAGGGTTCCCCATGTCACATTCATTTTTCTGTCCCTGCCCGCGCGGCCTCGAAGCTGCGCTCGCCGAAGAGCTTGGCGAAATCGCGCAACAAAGCCGCACCCTGAAGGTCCACAATCAGGTGCCGGGCGGCGTGCATTGCTCCGGCACGCTGGCCGACAGTTACCGCATCAACCTGCATTCCCGCATCGCCTCGCGCGTGCTGCTGCGCATCGCGCACGGCAGTTATGCGAACGAGAATGACATTTACGACCTGACACTGGCCGCGGCCTGGGAAGAATGGTTCGATGTCGACCATACAATTCGCGTCGATCTCACCGCGATCAAGTCGCCGCTCAAGAGCCTGGAATTCACCACACTGAAAATCAAGGATGCGGTCTGCGACCGCTTCCGCGACCTGTATGCGAAGCGGCCATCGGTCAACACCCGCACGCCGGACATGCGTATCGTCGGTTTTCTCGATGCCCGCACTTTCACGCTGTATCTCGACACCTCCGGCGAAGCGCTGTTCAAGCGCGGCTGGAGGCAGGAGACAGGTGATGCGCCGCTGCGCGAAAACCTCGCCGCCGGACTGTTGCGCGTGTCGGGATGGAAGCCCGGCACCGTGCTGTTCGATCCGATGTGCGGCTCCGGCACGATTCTGATCGAGGCGGCGCAAATTCTGGCCGGCATTCCCCCCGGCGCGCGTCGCCGCTTCGCCTTCGAGAAGTTTCATGGTTTCAATGCCGATGAATGGTTCGCGATCAAAGGCAGCTTCAAACCGAATCCTTTGCCAACCGCATCGACCATTTTCGGCAGCGATATCTCGGGCGATATGATCGCCATGACGCGCAACAATTTGCGCAATGCCGGCATCCAGTTCGAGGTGCCGTTAAAGCAGATCGAAGCGCAGGAAGTCAAACCGCCAAGCGAAACACCGGGCATGATCCTGACCAACCCGCCCTACGGTGAGCGGATCGGAGTGCGGGGCGACAGCACGCAGGCGCCGGATGAGATGGCGACGGCGTTCTACAGCGCATTCAGCACCACGCTGAAGCAACGTTTTGCAGGATGGCAGGTCTACCTGTTCACCGCCGACCTGAGCCTGCCGAAGATGCTGCGCCTGAAAGAGTCGCGCAAGACACCATTCTTCAACGGCGCACTGGAATGCCGGCTGTTCCGTTTCGAGATGGTGGCCGGGTTCAACCGGCGCGAAGAGGCGAAACCGAAACAGGCAGACACTCCTGCCTCCTGACACAATGCTTCGTGTGCGCACTCTTGCCGCGGCAGAAGGTTACCCCAGCCAGGAAGGCCGCCGTCTCGCCGATTTTGTTCGCGCAATGCAACGCGGCTAATTAGTGGTCCGTCTACTGGAGATTGCGCTATTCTTGTTTTTTTGGCCGCACTTCGCGACAGTCAAGGAGAGCAATCATGCGGCACCATGTGAAAGGCCTGCCTAGGCTAAGTGACCCTGCGCTGCTGCGCAATCAGGCTTATATCGATGGCGCCTGGGTCAGCGCCGATTCCCGCTTCGATGTGAACAATCCTGCCGACGGCGTAACGATTGCGTCCGTGCCGAACATGGGGGCGGATGACACCCAACGCGCCATCGACGCCGCCAACGCCGCGTTCCCCGCATGGTCGGCAAAAACCGGCAAGGAACGCGCAGCCATCATGCGCAAGTGGTTCGAGCTGATGCTGCTGCATGCGGCCGATCTCGGCGCGCTGATGACGGCCGAACAAGGCAAGCCGCTGCCCGAAGCCAAAGGCGAGGTGGTGTATGGGGCCAGCTTCGTCGAATGGTTTGCGGAAGAAGCCAAGCGCGTGTCGGGCGACGTGATGACATCGACCTGGAGCGACAAGCGTTTGCTGACGATCCGGCAGCCGATCGGTATATGCGCGGCGATCACGCCATGGAACTTTCCGATCGCGATGATCACCCGAAAGGTAGCGCCGGCGATTGCGGCCGGCTGCACCATCGTCATCAAGCCGGCGGAACAGACGCCACTATCGGCGCTGGCGCTGGCCGAACTGTCGCACCGGGCCGGCCTTCCGCCGGGTGTGATCAATATCGTGACCGCGGATGCACAGTGCTCGATCGAAGTCGGCAAAACGCTGTGCGACAGCCCTGTCGTGCGCCATCTGTCCTTCACCGGCTCCACGCCGGTCGGCCGCATCCTGATGCAGCAATGCGCGCCGACCGTCAAGAAGCTGTCGCTGGAGCTGGGCGGCCATGCACCGTTCATCGTGTTCGACGATGCGGACCTGGACGCTGCCGTCGAAGGAGCACTGCAGTCGAAGTACCGTAATGCCGGCCAGACCTGCGTATGCACCAACCGCTTCTACGCGCATGAATCGATCTACGATGCATTCGTCGAAAAGCTCGCCGCTGGCGCCGCCAAAATCAGGGTCGGCAACGGTTTCGAACATGGCGTCATGCAAGGGCCGCTGATCGATGCGCAAGCAGTTGCAAAGGTGGAAGAGCATGTCGCCGATGCGTTGGCCAAAGGCGCGAAGGCGGAAGTCGGCGGCAAGCTGCATGCGCTCGGCGGCCGCTTTTACGAACCGACGGTGCTGTCCAACGTGACCGGCGACATGAAGGTGATGCGCGAAGAAACCTTCGGGCCGGTGGCTGCGGTGATGAAATTCAGCACCGAGGAAGAAGCCATTGTCGCCGCCAACAATACCGAATTCGGCCTGGCCAGCTATTTTTATTCGCGCGACATCGGCCGCGTCTGGCGCGTTGCTGAAAAGCTGGAATACGGAATGGTCGGCATCAATACCGGGCTGATCTCGAACGAAGTAGCGCCGTTCGGCGGCGTCAAGCAATCCGGCCTGGGGCGCGAGGGATCGAAGTACGGGATCGATGAATACCTGGAGATGAAGTACTTGTGCATGGGCGGCATCTGAACAGGCATAAAAA
>DASVLY010000245.1:0-5466 GCA_036384635.1 Noviherbaspirillum sp.
AAGGCGCGCATTTTCGGGGCGAAGACGATACGCCTGTTGAACCGCGACGATGCGCGCGTGATGCAGATGACCGTGCCGATGGCAACTGTCATCAGTTTCGGTGCCGGTGAGCCGGAGCGCCCGGACTGCTTCGGCCTGCTCGAAGACAACGGCATGCAATGGCTGTCGGTTGCGGTTGCGGCGGAAGATGGCGAAAAGCGCCGCCGCAAGAAGGACAACGCCGAACTGCCGGTCATGGTCAATCGCTTGATGCCGTCCGATGCGCTGAAGATTCGCGGCCAGCATAACGCGGCCAACGCGCTTGCGGCGCTGGCGTTGTGCCGCGCAATCGGCCTGCCGCTGGCGCCGCTTTTGCACGGTTTGCGCGAGTATCGCGGCGAGCCGCATCGGGTCGAACTGGTCGCCAATGTCGGCGGCGTCGATTATTACGACGACAGCAAGGGCACCAATGTCGGCGCGACTGTCGCCGCGCTGAGTGGTCTCGGATCGATGCAGGGCGGCGCAAGCCGCCTGGTGCTGATCGCAGGCGGCGACGGCAAGGGGCAGGATTTCGCGCCGCTGGCAGAGCCTGTTGCCAAATACGTGCGCGCGGTCGTCCTGATCGGCAAGGATGGCCCGGCGATTCGCGACGCGCTTGCGCACAGCGGTGTCGAACTGGTCGATTGCGCAACACTGGAAGCGGCGGTGCAGCGTGCATCGGAACTCGCGCAGGCAGGTGACGCAGTACTGTTGTCGCCCGCTTGCGCCAGCCTCGACATGTTCAGGAATTATGCGCATCGCGCGCAGGTGTTTGTCGAGGCGGTGCGCGAAATCGCCCTCGCGCGCGGCGAGGTGATCGCATGAGATTTGCTATCCCATCCTTCCTGTCGTCACCGGCGCAGGAGCCAGGCGTCATTCAGCGTTCGAAAATGATGGAATACGACCAGCCGCTGGTGTGGGTGGTCGTGCTGCTGATGCTGTTCGGGATGGTGATGGTGTACTCGGCATCGATCGCGCTGCCGGATTCGCCCAAGTATGCGAACTACAAAAACTACCATTTCCTGATCCGTCAGGCGATGTTCATCGCGGCCTCGATGCTCGCCGGCTTGCTTGCGTTCCGGGTGCGCATTGAAACCTGGCAGCGCTTGGCACCGTATCTGTTCGTGGCGACATTGGCGTTGCTGACGCTGGTACTGGTGCCGGGAATCGGCAAGGGCGTCAACGGCGCCAAGCGCTGGCTGTCATTCAAGGTATTCAATCTGCAGCCGTCCGAACTGATGAAATTGTTCGTCGTGCTGTATGCGGCGGACTACACCGTGCGCAAGCAGGAATTCATGCACAAGCTGACCAAGGGCTTCATGCCGATGGCCACCGCCGTCGGTGTGGTCGGCCTCTTGCTGCTGCTCGAACCCGATCTCGGTGCATTCGGTGTGATCGTCTGCATCGCGATGGGCATTCTGTTTCTGGGCGGGATCAATGGCATCTGGTTCGGCGGCATCGGCGCTGTCCTGGTCGGCATCTTCAGCATGGTGATCATCCTGTCGCCGTGGCGGCGCGAACGCATTTTCGCGTACCTGAATCCGTGGCAAGAAGAGAACGCATTGGGCAAGGCTTACCAGTTGTCGCATTCGCTGATCGCGTTCGGGCGCGGAGAACTGTTCGGTGTGGGGCTCGGCGGCAGCGTCGAGAAACTGCATTATCTGCCGGAGGCGCATACCGACTTCCTGCTGGCGGTGATCGGCGAGGAACTGGGCTTTGCCGGCGTGCTGGCGGTGGTCGCGATGTTCTACTGGATCGTCAAACGCGCGTTCGAAATCGGACGCCAGGCGATTGCGATGGACCTGACGTTTGCCGGACTGGCAGCGAAAGGCATCGGTATCTGGATCGGCGTGCAGGCGTTCATCAACATGGGGGTGAATCTCGGCTTGTTGCCGACCAAAGGGTTGACCTTGCCGCTGATGAGTTATGGCGGGTCGGGTGTATTGATTAATTGTATTGGGCTGGCGATTTTGTTGAGGATTGATTACGAGAACCGCGTTCTCATGCGTGGAGGCCGCGTATGAAACGCCTCCTGATCATGGCAGCCGGCACCGGCGGCCACATTTTCCCGGGACTCGCGATTGCGCAGACGATGCAATCGCGTGGCTGGCAAGTGTCATGGCTGGGCACGATGCATGGCATGGAACGCGACATCGTGCCGAAGCACAGGATCGAGATGGATTCGATCGACTTTGCCGGCGTGCGCGGCAAGGGTTTGATGCATACGATGCGCGGTGTGTTCAAGCTGGCTGCGGGCTTTGCTTCCTGTTTTTCCATCATCGGCCGCCGCAAACCGGACGTGGTGCTGGGCATGGGCGGTTACGTGACAGTGCCCGGCGGGATGATGGCGAAACTGCGCGGCGTGCCGCTGGCACTGGTGAACGCCGATGCGGCGCTGCTGTTATCGAACAAGACATTGGCGCCGTTGGCCCAGCGCGTGCTGTTCGGCTTTCCGGCCGATTTCGGCAATGCGGCGAACAAGGCACAGGTGACCGGCAACCCGGTGCGCAAGGAAATCATGGAAGTGCCGTCGCCCGCGCAACGCTATGCGCAGCGCAGCGGTCCGTTGCGCCTGTTGGTCGTCGGCGGCAGCCTGGGCGCGAAGGCGTTGAATGAATGCCTGCCTGCGGCACTGGCACGCATTCCTGCCGAGATGCGGCCGATGGTCACGCATCAGTCGGGCAAGCAGCACATCGACGCGCTGCGCAAAGCATATGCCGATGCGCAGGTGCAGGCGGAAGTGGTGGATTTCATCGATGACATGCCGCGCCGTTATGCGCAGGCGGACCTGGTGATCTGCCGCGCCGGCGCGATCACGGTGTCCGAACTGACGGCTGCGGGAGTGGCAAGCGTACTGGTGCCGCTGGTGGCTTCGACCACATCGCATCAGCGCGACAACGCGCAATGGATGGCGCAGCGGAAGGCCGCTATCCATCTGCCGCAAACCGAAATGAATCCCGTGCGGCTGGCGGACCTGCTGCAATCCCTGACGCGCGAGGAATGCCGGAAGATGGCCGAAGCAGCGCATGCAATCGGGCGGCGCGACGCCAACGAACAGATTGCCAACGTACTCGAAGAACTGGCCACACACGCATGAAACATAAAGTCAAAAACATTCACTTCGTTGGTATTGGCGGCTCTGGCATGAGCGGCATCGCCGAGGTGCTGCTTAACCTAGGTTACACCGTGTCCGGTTCCGACCTCGGCAGCAATACAGCGACAAAGCGTCTGGCAAAACTGGGTGCGAAAGTCTCGCAAGGCCACGATGCGCGCCATATTGATGGCGCCGACGCGATCGTCACTTCGACCGCAGTCAAACCGGACAATCCGGAAGTGATGGCAGCGCGTGAAAAACACATTCCGATCGTGCCGCGCGCGATGATGCTGGCCGAGTTGATGCGCTTGAAACAAGGCATCGCCATCGCCGGCACGCACGGCAAGACCACCACCACCAGTCTGGTGGCAAGCGTGCTCGCTCAGGGTGGCATCGATCCGACTTTCGTCATCGGCGGACGCTTGAATAGCGCCGGCGCCAACGCAAAACTTGGCGCGGGCGATTTCATCGTTGCCGAAGCGGATGAATCCGACGCTTCCTTCCTGAACCTGTCGCCAGTGATCGAAGTGATCACCAACATCGACGCGGATCACATGGAGACTTACGACCACAGCTTCGCCAGGCTGAAGCAGGCATTCGTCGAATTCACGCAGCGTTTGCCGTTCTATGGCGTTGCGATGCTATGTATCGACGATCCCAACGTGCGTGAAATCATGCCGCTCATCTCCAAGCCGATCACCACTTACGGCTTCCACGAAGAAGCGCAGGTGCGGGCGGTCGATGCAAAGGCGATCGATGGAAAAATGGAATTCACCGTGCTGCAGGACGGTTACGCGCCGATGGCCATCAGCCTGAATCAGCCCGGCATGCACAACGTGCAGAATGCGTGCGCGGCAATTGCCATCGCGCGCGAACTGTGCGTGGAGGACAGCGCGACACAGAAGGCATTGAGCGAATTCAACGGCGTGGGCCGCCGCTTCACGCGCTGCGGCGACATTCCGCTGCCGGGCGGAGGCGCGTTCACGCTGGTGGACGACTACGGCCACCATCCGGTTGAAATGGCGGCAACGATGGCGGCCGCGCGCGGCGCCTACCCGGGCCGCCGTCTGGTGCTGGCCTTCCAGCCGCACCGCTATACCCGCACGCGCGACCTGTTCGAGGATTTCGTGAAGGTGTTGTCGAGCGCCGATGCACTGGTGCTGGCCGAGGTCTATGCCGCCGGCGAGCAGCCCATCGTCGCGGCCGATGGCCGTGCGCTTGCGCACGCGCTGCGCGTGCTGGGCAAGGTGGACCCGATATTTGTAGAAGACATTGCCGAGATGCCCGAGACGATCATGAACATGGCCAGGGATGGCGATGTCGTGATCACCATGGGCGCCGGCTCGATCAGCGGTGTGCCGGGCAAGTTGTCCCAGGCAGATCAAGGATGAATGATGAGTACTCAGGATTTAGCTAAGGAATTCGGAAAAGTCGGCGTGCTGTACGGCGGACGTTCGGCCGAGCGCGAAGTGTCGCTGATGTCGGGCTCCGGCGTATTGAAGGCGCTGCAGAGCAAGGGCGTGAATGCGCACGGTTTCGATACCGGCAAGCGCGGCATCGCGGAATTGGCCGCCGAAAAGTTCGACCGCGTGTTCATCGCGCTGCATGGCCGCTACGGCGAGGACGGCACGCTCCAGGGCCTGCTGGAACAGCTCGGCATTCCGTACACCGGCTCCGGCGTGATGGCGTCGTCCATCGGCATGGACAAGGTGATGACCAAGCGCATCTGGCTGAGCCACGGCTTGCCGACGCCGCGCTTTCTGGTGCTGGACGCGAAGAATACGCCGGCTGAGGAACTGCGCAAGGTTCCCGACGAACTGGGCTTGCCGCTGATGCTGAAGGCGCCGCATGAAGGCTCGACCATCGGCATCAGCAAGGTGACCAGTAGCGCCGGCATGCAGGATGGCTTCGCGCATTGCGCGAAATATGACGAGGTGGTGCTGGCGGAAGAGTTCATCTCCGGACGCGAACTGACCGTGCCGGTGCTCGGTGCCGGCCGTGAGGCACGTGCCCTGCCCATCGTCGAGATCCGTGCCCCGCAGGGCAATTACGACTATCAGAACAAGTACTTCAGCGACGACACCCAGTACCTGTGCCCGGCGCCGCTGGATGAGGCACTGACAAAACGCATCCAGTCGCTCGCGGTGAGGGCGTTCAATGCGCTCGGCAGCGCCGGTTGGGCGCGTATCGATTTCATGCTGCGCGCGGCGGACAACGAACCTTTCCTGCTGGAGATCAATACTTCGCCCGGCATGACAGGCCACTCTCTGGTGCCGATGGCGGCCAAGGCGGCGGGGGTAAGTTATGAAGATTTGTGCGTGGAGATTTTGCGCATGGCGGATCTGGATTTGAAA
>DASVLY010000246.1:0-2571 GCA_036384635.1 Noviherbaspirillum sp.
GGATAGCGATTCATAATGATTCAGCGTTGAGTGTCGGGTGTCCGCAAGGACAGGATGCCGTTTGTTTTAGCAGGCTGTTGAAAAACGTAGCGAGCGGGCCGAGATTGGGGGCGAGGAGCGCACGCGTACGAGTGGTACGCAGAGCACCGCAGCCCCCAAGATCGGTCCGCGCAGTAGTTTTTCAACAGCCTGTTAGATAGTGGCATCCCGCATTAACGCAATAGTCAATCGTAATTGCAGCGCAATTACAGCGACTTGATCGTGCCTTTCGGCAGCAATGTCGACACGGCAGCCTTTTGCACCACGACTTCCGTGCCGTTGGCGATTTCCAAAGTGACGTAAGCATCGGTCACTTTGCTCACCTTGCCCAGAATGCCGCCGGTAGTGATGACTTCATCGCCCTTGGCGAGCGCATCCATCATCGTTTTCTGTTCTTTCTGACGCTTCATTTGCGGGCGGATCATCAGGAAGTACAGCACGACGAACATCAGGATGATCGGCAGAAAGCTCATCAGGCTGCCTTCGGCGCCAGCCGGGGTTTGTGCATAAGCGTTGGAAATGAACACGTTGCGCTCCATATTGTCAGGTTTGAATAACCCGGCATTTTAGCATTCGCTGCGCGCCTTCCCGGACTGATACTTATCGGAAGCCATTGCAGTTGCTACACGCCGCGCGCACGATCCGCATGGAATTGCACGACAAACGCCTGGAAGCGGTCGGCATCGATTGCCGCGCGCATTTCGCGCATCAACTGCAAGTAGTAGTGCAGGTTGTGAATGGTATTCAGGCGCGCGCCGAGAATCTCGCCGGCGCGGTGCAAGTGGTACAGATAAGCGCGCGAGAAATTGCGGCAGGCATAACATTCGCAGGTTTCGTCCAGCGGCTTGTCGTCATCCTTGTAGCGCGAATTTTTGATCTTGATATCCCCGAAGCGGGTGAAAATCCAGCCATTGCGCGCATTTCGCGTGGGCATCACGCAATCGAACATGTCGATGCCGTTCGCCACGCCCGCCACCAGATCTTCCGGCGTGCCCACACCCATCAGGTAATGCGGCTTGTCCGCCGGCAGGCGCGGGCCGACGTGCTGCAGCACACGCATCATGTCTTCCTTCGGTTCGCCGACCGACAAGCCGCCGATGGCGATACCCTCGAAGCCGATTTCCTGCAGACCGGCCAGCGACTCGTCGCGCAAATGCTCGAACATGCCGCCCTGCACGATGCCGAACAGCGCATTCGGGTTTTCGCCTTTGTCGAATTCGTCGCGCGAACGCTTTGCCCACCGCAGCGACATGCGCATCGATTTCCCCGCCTCTTCTTCGGTCGCGGGGCGGCCGTCGATTTCGTAGGGCGTGCATTCGTCGAACTGCATCACGATGTCCGAATTCAACACGCGCTGGATCTGCATCGAGATCTCGGGCGACAGGAAGAGCTTGTCGCCGTTGATGGGCGATGCGAATCTGACGCCCTCTTCCGTGATCTTGCGCATGGCGCCCAGCGAGAACACCTGGAAGCCGCCGGAGTCGGTCAGCACCGGCTTGCTCCAGCCGATGAAGCGATGCAGGCCGTCGAACTTGCCGATCACACCCAGCCCCGGCCGCAGCCACAGATGGAAGGTATTGCCGAGGATGATTTGCGCGTCGATGTCGTGCAGCTCGACCGGCGACATCGCTTTCACCGAGCCGTAGGTGCCCACCGGCATGAAGATCGGGGTTTCGACCACGCCGTGGTTCAACGTCAGGCGGCCGCGACGGGCTTTGCCGTCGGTTTTGATGAGTTTGAAATTCAGCATGAGGTTAGAGGGTGTGATGAACTGGTAAGAAGCATTGCATCGCCATAGCTGAAAAAACGGTAGCGCTTTTCGATCGCATGCGCATACGCACGGCGGATATGCTGATAGCCGGCGAATGCGGAGACCAGCATCAACAAGGTCGATTTGGGTAGATGGAAATTGGTGATCAGGCGATCGACGGTTTTGAATGCATAGCCGGGCGTGATGAACAGCGTTGTGTCGGCGCTGCCGGCTTGCAGTTGTCCCGACTGCGATGCGGACTCCAGCGCGCGCAGGCTGGTGGTGCCGACCGCAATCACGTTGCGGCCGGCGGACTTGGCCGCGCGCACGGCGTCGGCCGTCTCCTGCGATATCGTGTACCACTCGCTGTGCATCTTGTGCTCGGCCAGGTTTTCGGTGCGCACCGGCTGAAAGGTGCCGGCGCCGACGTGCAAGGTCACGAACGCGGACTGCACGCCGAGCGAGCGCAATTTGTCCAGCAGCGGCTGGTCGAAATGCAAACCGGCGGTGGGAGCGGCGACCGCCCCCGGCTGTCTGGCGTAGACGGTCTGATAGCGCCGCTCATCGAATTCATCGGCCGCATGCTCGATATATGGCGGCAGCGGCAGACGGCCGTGCGCTTCGATCAGATCGAATACGTCGGACGGGAATGTCAACGTATAAAACTCGCCCGCCCGCTCGCCGACCATCACATCGAATGCATCGGCCAGGCGTATCGTGCTGCCCGGCTGCGGCGACTTCGACGCGCGCACCTGCGCATGCACGGTCCGGTTGTCGATGAC
>DASVLY010000247.1:0-5014 GCA_036384635.1 Noviherbaspirillum sp.
ATCAACAAGTTATGCCTGATGACCACAGCGAGTTGGTACCACCCCTTCCCATCCCGAACAGGACCGTGAAACGACTCTGCGCCGATGATAGTGCTGCAACCAGTGTGAAAGTAGGTAATCGTCAGGCTCGTTATTTGCAAATGCCCCGCCTCCCAACAGAGCCGGGGCGTTCTGCTTTCTGCCGCACCCATCTTCCCCTCCACAACTCCAACTCGCACCAGCCACCATGCCCTCATCCGGGTGCAGGTCAACAACCCCACCTCCCGTGCATGCCGCATGACCAGTTCTCGCCCGCGCACCGGGGCGCACCTAGCGAGCACTGGCCTACTGCAAAACGGATTACGGCATCAGCGCAGCCGACACGGTAGCCGCGGGCGTGCATACCCAGCAACTGATCCGAGGCTTCGTAGAAGCGGCTGTTGGCATTGAAACCCGCGCTGTAGACTTCGCTGACCCGCGCACAGTCACCAGCGTCGGCGCGTGAGTGAGCAGTATCGCTCAGGTCGTCGTGGACGGCACCGTGCCCGCCCGTGCCGAGACGTTGCGCCTCTCTGGCGACGCCTTGATCGAACGCCAGGTGTCCTTGCGCGGCGTGGGGCGCTGGAACATGGAGATATGCTCCTGATCTACACCCCGGATCAGCCTGCAGCCGCCGAAACAAGGTATTCGGGGCGTACCTTTTGCGCAACTTCTGGCAGCGGCTGTGCTTTTGGATGATGCGGGTTGATGAACAGGTCAATGAGGTTGGTGTCTGACGATAAACCTAGAAGCGGCGCTCCTCCTCCGGCAGTCTGGCCAGTAATCCAAGCTTTGGCGACTTCGCTTCCCAACGCCTTCAAGTGCCGCAGAAAGGGTAATGCAGTGTTGCTTTTGCTCGCCACACCGAATTCGTTCATCTCCTCATGCGGCGGAATGTAATGGATCAGGATTTCTTCCTTGTTGTGAAGCTTGCCGCCATGCTGCTTTGCTCGCGCGCTGGCCGGCACTTGGTCGAGAAGTTCGTTGATCTCATGGATGCGCTTGATTTCTGAGATGAGCGATGAATTGAAAGTGATTTCGTTCATGCGGTCGATGATTTCCCAGGCAGTGTTGGGAGGTACTTCGGCACTTTTCATGGTGGTCGGGTTGACGCCGACGATCACCAGATCGCGCGTTTCCCGTTTGTGGTGCTCGATCAACGGCGCTAACGAGGGATCGGCGACATAACCTCCATCCCAGTAATACTCACCATCGATGACGACCGCACGGTCGACTATCGGAAGGCAGGCCGAGGCAAGCAGATGGGGGATGCGGATTTCGTTTTTCGTGAAGAGCCTCGGTTGGCCGGTGCGCACGTTAGTCGCGCATACGTACAGGGCAGGGCCAGTTTTGCTGTTGTTCAGTATATCCAGATCGATGCAGTCGGCGATTGCAAGCGCCACCGGGTTTTGCCGTGGGCCGGCCCAGGACTGATAGGGCGATGTAATGAGCGACAGCGCGTTCAGAGCGATAGGCACCGGCAGGCCGTCAATGTTCCAGGACCGGTAGAACGGGTTGGCGGTGAAGCGGTACGGGTTCAGGTAAAAATCACCCAGTGCTGCAACCTGGGTCCAGAACTTGTCGAGCAGCTCGCGGGTTATGCCACGGCGCGCGGAATCATTGAGTGCACGGCCTTCGGCATCGTGCTCCAGGCTCAGGCCATATGTCAGCACGGCGGCGATCATCGCGCCGCCGCTGGTGCCGCTCACCGCCGCGATCTCGATATCGTCTTTCTGCAGCAGATGGTCGACTACGCCCCAAATATAAGCGGTATGCGCGCCGCCGCCCTGCAGGGCCAATGTGATTTTCTTTTTGTGGTTGTTCATGTTCTTGGTCCTTATAGTGGAGTGCTTCAGCTTGTTGACTATTTTACGTGGGTTAAGCCGTCTGCCCGGCTGACGTGCTGCTCTTCCAGAACCACGCTTTGCCGATCACGTATTGCATGCCGGTAGCTGCTGCCAGGAGTGCCTCGCCGGCAACAAGCATGAGGGCCGGGGGGGGGGCAGCCAGTACATTGGCCAGTGGCCAGAACAGACACAGTGACACCATGCGCAGCACCTATAGCACCAGCTCACGTACAAAAATGAAATCTGCGGTATGGCACGAGAAATAAGCTGGTTTCGACAGGGGAGTTGAGGATAAGACATGATGGAGGGAAATATAGTTCCGAAGTCTCGCTCGGCATAAGAACAAGTCATGGATGACCGCATGCGCGGGCATGGCAGGGGACTATTCGTAGAAGGAAGCAGCGCAGGCGGTAATGGAATTTTCACGCCACTGCCACTACCTCTGCATCCCCTTCCTTGCGCACTACATTCACCCCCACATTATTCGGATACCGCTGCAGCAGCAAATCCACCGTCGCTCCGTTGATCGACAAATTCCTGATCTCCACCGTCTGCAAAAACGGCGGCAGTTGCGGATGCCTGAACCGGATCTCCGACTTTGACGGATTAAAGCACAACCCGAGACAAGCTTGCAGCAGCGAAAACACGCTGGCTGCCGCCCATGCTTGCGGCGAGCACGCGACCGGATATAAGGTCGGTCCCTCATCCGGCCGCTTTTCAAAGCCGCAGAACAATTCCGGCATACGATGCTGGTCCATGTGCAGACTCGCTTCGCGCAGCGCGGAAAATACTTTCATCGCTTTGCCGGTAAAACCGTAACGCGCCATGCCCTCGGCAATGATCGCGTTATCGTGCGGCCAGACCGAACCGTTGTGATAGGCCATCGGGTTGTAACGTACTTCTTTGGCGGCAATCGTGCGGATGCCCCAGCCGCAGAAAAACTCTTCGCCAAGCAACTGGTCGGCCACACGCTTGGCGTATTCAGGCGTGGCGATGCCGGTCCATAACGCATGGCCTGCATTCGACGAAGGCACCGCGCATTGTTTTTTCGCGCCGTCCAGCGCCAGCGCATAGGTACCGATCTGTTCGCACCAGAAGATATCGTTGAAACGCTTCTTGAGCATTTCGGCGCCCCCCTTCAATTCCCGTGCCAGCCCTTCTTCGCCCAACAGCGCCGCCAGCTCGGCCGCGCGCAGCTTGGCTTCGTACACATAGCCTTGCACCTCGCACAAGGCAATCGGCGCCTCGGCCAAGCGTCCGTCGCGGTGGAACACCGAGTCGTGTGAATCCTTCCAGCCCTGCTGCGCCAGCCCCGTTTCGGTATGGCGCGCATATTCGACAAAGCCATCGCCGTCGCAGTCGCCGTATTGGTCTATCCAGCGCAACGCATTGCGGATGTTGCCCCAGATGCTGCGCACGAATTCGAGATCCCCCGTGCGCTCGTAATATGCGCCGGCCAGCCCCACAAACAAGGGGGTGGCGTCGACTGTGCCGTAGTAGCGGCCGAACGGAATTTCGTTCAATGCGGCCAGCTCTCCCAGGCGTGCTTCGTGCAGGATCTTGCCGGGCTCGGCATCGCGCTCCGGCGCGAATTCGGTGGCTTGCGTGGCAGCGAGAAAAGACAGCACGCCTTTGGCCAGGCTCGGGTCGATCCACAGGTATTGGCGGGCGGTGAGGATGCCGTCGCGCCCGAACGTGGTTGAATACCACGGCAGCCCCGCGTATGGATAGCCGCCTTCCTTTTGTTTGGTGGTCAGCATCACCAGGTCGGCGGTGGAGCGGTCGAGCCAGCTGTTAAACAGCGGGTCGGAGGTGATGATGTGGCAGCGGTTCTGCAGGCTCGCGCTCACCGATTGCGTCACGTGGTTGAACATGGAAAGGTAATCGGCGCCCGATTGCACCGTCGGCGCCGACGCTTCTTCCTCGTTTTCGCAGCCGATCGTCAGGTACAGATGCGCCTCGCCTTTGGGCGGCAGCGTCACCTTGAAATCGGCGCGCCGGTCGTTCAGCGCATCGGGTACAGGGTCGAAAGTGATGCGCGTCTTGCGGATCGCATCGTCCAGGCCGCGGTAGCCAAGCAGCAGTTCGCGCCCGAGCGCGCGCGGCTGCATGTATTCTCCGCGCTGCGTGCGGTTGAAGCCGCGAACCTCGAAAATGTCCTTGTAGTCCGCGCCGAATTCCATCGCCAGCGTCGCTTCCACCGGCTCCAGCCCGAAGTTCACCACGCGCACATGTTCGTAACAGGCGTTTTCCCACAACAGTTTGGCGCGGAAGATGTGCAGCACGCCTTTCGGGATATGTTTTTTGTCGTCAGGGTAAAGATCGGGATTCATCAGCTCGATGATGAACAGTCCGTTGTCGTCCTTCACCGTGGAATTGAGGTACATCGGACGAACGCCTTCGATCAGCAGTTCCTGATGCGACAAAAAGCAGGTATCGCCGTGATAGATGCCTTCCTCTCCCAGGCCGATCGACTGGATATCGCCGAAGCGGTCGAACATTGCGAAGATGTCGTTGTGCTTGAGTACGCGCCGGCGTTCGTCGGCTGGCGATGCGGTGGCGAGGATATACCATTGCTCGCCGAACTGGATCTTCTTTTCAACCATGGCCTTCTCCAGTCGTGGAGGAAAATTCAGGTGGACAGCAGTTGCCGGTACACGCGCAGATAGTTTTCCGCCATATGGGCCGAGGTGAAACGGTGTTCGAAGGCATTGCGGCAGCTTCTTCTGTCGATCAGGTGAACGTTCCGGGCGGCACGGATGGCTTCGTCTTGATTGTTCACAATAAAACCGGTCACGCCGTCTTCCATGATTTCAGGAACGGAGCCGTGCCCATATGCAATCACCGGCGTTCCGCACGAAAAGGCTTCGATCATGACTAGTCCGAATGGTTCGGGCCAGTCGATCGGGAACAACAGCGCATTCGCATGTCCGAGCAATTCGCGCTTGTCGCTTTCGCCGATTTCACCGAGGTAAGTCACCAGCGGGTGGCGCAGCAGCGGCTTGATATGTTCGCTGAAATAGAGATCATCCGCCTTGTCGATTTTTGCGCCGATGTATAGCGGCATGCCGCATTGTTGTGCGATATCGATTGCGCGGTCGACCCGTTTTTCAGGCGACATGCGGCCGATGAAGACGAAATAGCCGGTC